>JAGTUV010000207.1 GCA_018224305.1 Gemmatimonadota bacterium | reverse complement strand
CAGGATCTCGTTGTGGGTGCAAGGGCCTCCTATGGGTTGTTCCTGCATGCCTGCGCGACGGCGGGATCGGGGGGGTTTATGGGCTGCCTGCGGGACGGCGGAATCGGGGCCGGGTTTGGGCTGCCTGCGGGACGGCGGGGTCGGTCGGGCCTCCCGGGGCGGTGGGCGGGGGAACGGGGTACGTCAGTCCAGGGTGCCGGCGCGTTCTTCGAGGCGCTTGACGACGAGGGCGAGCTGTTTGGGGTCGCGGAGGATGAGGAGGATGGTGTCATCGCCGGCGAGGGTACCGAGGACTTCGGGCCATTCCTCCCAGTCGATGGCTTCGGCCACGGCCTGAGCGCCGCCGACCATGGTTTTGACGACGAGCAGGTTGCCGGTACCTTCGGCGCCGAGATAGAGGGCCGGGAGCAGCCGGGTGAGGGCAGGAGCGGTGTCCCACGCCTCGGGAGGGAGGGTGTAATGGGTTCCGCCTTCGGGATCGTGAACCTTGATGAGACGGAGTTCGCGGATGTCGCGGGAGAGAGTCGCCTGTGCGACGTCGAAGCCCCGGGTCTCCAGCAGTTCGCGGAGCTGCTCCTGGCTGCCGATCCGGTGACTCTGGATCAGTTCGCGGATGGTGGTATGACGCTGAGGCTTTGCCATGACGAGAGAATGAGAGGAACCGGCGCGGCGCGTCAAGGCGTGATGTAGAGGAAGGCCATGACGGCGCCGTAGACGAGATGCGCGAGAGCTGCACGGAAGGCTGCGCGGGTGGATCCGGCTCGACGGGCGACGGCGAACATGAGGATGCCGTGCATCGCTCCGAGCATCAGGCCGGTGGTGATGTCCGCCCGGTTCAGCAACTCGAACGCGATGCCGTATGCAACGGGATATCCGAGCACTCCGGCGAGGAGGAACCACGCGGCACCGTGGCTGCGGGATCGTGGGGCGGGGGCGAGTGACCAGGCTGCGACAGTGACGCCGCCGACGGCGGAGGCGATGAGGGCGGCGGCGCTAGCGGCCGCGAGGCCGGACCAGAACAGGAGCAGCCAGGCGGGCATGATCATGGGCTAAGACTGGCGAAGGCCCGACGAAGGCGCCAGAGCAGCCCCCCGATCAACTGCCTCTTGCCGCTCTGTGTCTGCGACGCGTTATTGAATGACTTCAGCAAACCGGGAGTTGTGATGGAGCCGTTGGTATTGGTAGTCGATGACGAGGCGTCGGTTCGCACGCTCATCTCCAGTTCGCTCCGGGATCACGGATACCGGACGACGGAGGCGAGCGATGGTGTCGATGCGCTGCGCCTGGCCAGGGAGCTTCGGCCGGACGCAGTCGTTCTGGACATCGAGCTGCCCGCCCTCGACGGGACCAATGTCCTGCAGGCGCTCCGCTCGCATCCGGAGACGAGCCATGTTCCGATCATCGGCATGAGCGGCCACGACATCGATCCCGCCGCCGAACGCAGCTTCACGTGCTTCCTGCAGAAACCGTTCAGCCCGTCCGACGTGGTCTTCGTGCTCGCGCAAGTCGCGCCGACCCATTCAGACAAGTGATGCCATCCTCCTTCTGACGTTTCTGGTCAGGGGGAAACACCACCGCCGTCCTCCCATCGCGACGACTCGAACGGCGTCACGCCGACTCAATGGTGATGACCCGGAGAAGGAGCGTCGCCGGGCCGCGCGGGCGTCGCGTGATGCCCGCCGATCTCCCGTTCCAGATCCATGATATAGATCGGATCGCCTGCGGCCAGCGCCGGCCAGCCGGCATCGGGGCGGAACACGCCACCGAGAGTTCCCATTCCGCCGCTCCGTATCGTGTCTGCCGTAGGGTTGAAGTACGCAGCCGTTACGCGGTATGCCCTGTCGGGGTGGAGTCGAGGTCCGCGGGTCCACCGATACACCTTCCGGGGCACACCCAGTACATTGCCGAGTGAATCGACGTCGGGGGTCGTACGCCAGATCTCGCGCCCCGTTGTGAGGTCTTCGAAGCGGAGTGAGATGCCGAAGCGGTGGAGGTGGCCGCCGAGCGCGATGATGTGGCCGGCCGCAGCAGGCCGCGCTTCCCAGCTTCGCTCCGAGTATCCGGGCGGCAGGTCGTAGTCGCTGGGCATGTCCGGAGCCGTGACATGCAGGAAGAACGGATAAACGGCGTCGGGTGATGATCGTGCCGGTTCGGGCGTATAGTGGAGCTGCACCCTGATACGTACGCCGTGATAGGCCTGCGCGGCAGGGTTGTGCACCATCGCCGTAACGATCAGCGAATCGCCGGCCGCGAACGGCACCCCCATACTCTGCGGGATACGGCCGGACCGCGTCTCGGCACCGGCACCCACGAGACGGAGCGCGATCGGCATGAAGAGTTCTCGCCGGTGCGGCATCAATACCTTGATATGGTGCAAAACGGACAGCGGCACCAGGTCACCATGGGCATCCACCGCCTCCACGGAAAACCCGTGCATCCAGCCGGACTCCGAGAACGCGACATGAAGGGGGGCTGGCTGCGACGCGCTGCCATGATCGGTGTGCCCACCGAGGTCCAGAGGCGGAAGACTGATCACCTGCTCGCGTTCGTCGCTGCCACTGGTGATCGCCGGCACTGCGTACCGTACCGAGTTGCATGCTGACGCTCCTGCGGCTGCCAGCAACAGACAGGTCACGGCAGGCCATACCGCGGAGCGGAACGTCGATGAAGTGGTCTGCATCGAGACCTCCGGGAGAGGGGAGCAGCTTCGATCCCTCAAACGTCGCCGGTGCGCCATGCAGCATCCATACGTTCGCCTACGTAGGCATGAACGGAAATGTCGTAGGCACACGGTGAACCCGTGCGGTGGTGAGCACGGCGAACCGCAGTTCAGCGGGTATGATGAAAGGTCCCGGCCGGATTCGAACCGGCGTTGATGGCTTTGCAGGCCACTGCCTAACCACTTGGCTACGGGACCGCGTTGTATCTGTGGGGGAAAGAGCGGGAAACCGGGTTCGAACCGGCGACCTTCACGTTGGCAACGTGACGCTCTACCAACTGAGCTATTCCCGCGTACGACGCACGCTCAGAGACGTGCACCGACCGCAAAAACGTAGCGGCCGCCCTGCGGTCAGTCAAGGCGCCGGGGACCCCTATTGTGTCAGGCGCCCCTGCGGCGAAGCCTCATCTCAACGACGTCGCTTCCTGCGACTGACCGCCGCCTGCTCCGGCTCGGCTGCGCGTGCGAGCGTCCACGCAACGAATCCCGCGAGAGCAGCGTGGTGCGGCTCTCCGCCCGCACCGGTATCGACGTCATAGTCGCCGGCTGCAACACCGGCCGGGAGGTGCAGGCGCAGCAGCCGGTCGAGCGCCTCCGGCGCAGCCCAGGTGAGGAGGTCGGCACACAGCGCGGAGGTACGCGGCCGCTTCGACCCCGCCCTCGCGGCGAGCCCCGGTACATTGCCGGTCCGCCACAACGGGTAGCGCGACGACCGGAGGAATTCCATCGTGGCCCGCCAGACAGGATCGTCGGGCGCGCAGAAACCGAAGAACGGGACCAACGCGAGACTGAGTGCGGGGTCATCGTACACGGCCGCGTCGCCCTCGAGGCTCGCGGATGAAGCGAGGATCGGGTGACCGTCCACGTCACTGACGCAGTGCTGCCACACGGCGGCTGCGATCTCGCCGGCAGCATCCTGAAACCGGGCGGGCGGCTCATCTCCGCTGCCCTGCCCGTTTCCTGAAGCCTGAAGCCGAGGCAGGCGGTCGCTGAACACCCAGAGCAGGACATTGGCCATCGTCGCAAACGGGTAATCGGCGACATCGCCGGACGGCAGCAATTCCGTTCCTGCAAGAACGTGCTGCGGGTGCAGACGCATGTATCCGGCGGCATCCGTCTCCAGCACGATCTGCCGCGTGAGCGGATCATCGAGCACACTCGCATCACCGGTCGCCGTTACATAGTGATCAATGGCCCACCCGTAGAGGAGGAACTGGTCGAGTACGAAGCCGGCGTCGTACGCGCCGCCATCCACGTAGCGCACGAACTCGCCCGACCGCTCCGACGCCAGTTCGAACACACGGAACATCGCTTCGCGCGCGATGCCCGGATCCGCGATGATGAGGGCCGGCAGCGTCCACAGCAGCGCCTCGCGCTCGTTGAACAGTGCAGGTGCGGGACAGAAGGGCGACCGTGATCGCAGCAGGTACAGGCGATCATCATCGATCGCGCGACCGAGTGCGAAGTACCGATTGAAGAGCAGGTTGCGGTTGAGCAGGTCGGCCCAGCGGTGATCCTGTGCGGAACGCAGCGTGTGTGATAGCTCGAGCCGCGCCTGTCGCAGCAGATGATCGGGGCCGGCCCTCCCGAGAGCCGCGGCCGCCGCGAGCGCGCCGTCGCGCTCCCGGCCGGCGCCGATATTGAACACCACACCGCCACGACTGTTGGATCTGACCTGCACGGTCTGCGACACGCGTGCGCGCATCGACTCGCCATTGGCGGCGGTGATGGCGGACGGCGATGCCATCGGCGAGAATGCTCCCGCGCCATCGGCCGCGGACATTTCAGCGGGATGGCTCGTCCCTATGGCGAGGGAGGGGCCGCGTCCGTCGTCGGCATCGAGCGTCAGCGCTGAACCTGCCGCGTCCAGAGCCATGCAATTGCGACCCGCAAGTGGTCGCGCGGTGGCGATCCGCAGGCGGGACCACGACCACTCGATGTCCAGTTCCACCTGCAGCTCGCGCGGGGCTCGCCCCCTGTTCTCGGCCTCGATGCGGATGATGAATCCGCGGGCCGGCGGATAGCCGCCGGGAGCGCACACCGTGCCGGTGACGGTCGAGCCGTCGGTGAGCGTAGCGACGAAGACGGGAATCCATCGGTCGAGTCGCTTCCAGCGCACGTCGTCCATCTCGACGATGGATCCGTCGAACGTGATCCGCGGCTTCAGCAGCGCCTCTCCCGCGCTGCTCCACTCGATGAGTCCCGCGGACGCCCCGTGCAGCACGTTGATCGCGTCCAACGCGCCATCGCGGCCGATGAACGGGATGCTCACGTAGTCGTTGCCCGTCAGCTCGCCATCCGCGGTCATGCCCCTCCCCGTGTGTGCGCAGTCGGCGCCAGTATCGCCCGCACCCCGCGGGTCGTAAACGCACGGGCGCGCGCAAGTATCGCCCGCCCGTCGCAGCGCGTCAACGGAACCGGCACCCGCAGCGGGATGCGAACGGACCGAAAGCATCTACGACCATTTCCGGACACTCATACGTAATGGAACGTATGGAAGGCGTACACCGCGGACAGCAGCCTTGGAGGTGACATTACCCTAGCCAGGGAGGACGAGGATGCGCCGAATCGTGAGGATACCCAGGGCCCCGGAAACTCGAAGAGTGTGGCTGGCAGTGGCCACCATGATCACGCTCTTCAACGGACCGGTAGTGGCGCAGACAGGCGTCATCACCGGCCGCGTGCTGCAGAGCGGGAATGGGACGGGTCTGGCCGACGTGACCGTGCGAGCCGAGACCGTCACAGGAGCATCTGTCGCCACAACTCAGACGGCTGTCGGCGGAGAATACCGGCTGGCCGGGCTGGCGCCGGGTTCGTACACCGTAACTACCAGTTCGCTGGGATACCGGGAGGCGCGTGTCGCCAGTGTGGAAGTT
>JAGTUV010000206.1 GCA_018224305.1 Gemmatimonadota bacterium | reverse complement strand
GAAGAAGTTCTCGACCTGGGCATATACGATCGCGGGCAACCTGGCGAAGAACGAGCTACGCAATCGCTCGCGCAATCCGCTGGTGCTGTTCCAGACGATCAAGAAGAACTGGGACGCGGACCATCGTCCGCTCGAGTGGGAGGACAACACCTATCGCCCGGACGATCTGTACCGTAAGCGCCATCTCAAGGAGATGGTCGACAACGCGGTCGCCCAGCTGCCCGAGCACCACAGGCTCGTGTTCGTGCTTCGCGAGATGGAGGGCAAGACGTACGAGGAGATCAGTGATATCACGGGCGTCAATCTCGGCACCGTGAAGAGTCGGCTCAACCGCGCGCGCAACAACTTCGCGCAGCTGATCGGACCGCTGCTGGACTGACGATCCGCGCCGCCGGGGGTACTGTCCCCGGACGCGTCCTGCGACAGACAGGCCGCGCGGAACTGCCGAATGGAGACGGCCGGGGCTCGAGCTCCGGCCGTTTTCTCATCCGGCCGGCGGGCGCTGGTGTCATCCCGGACGCAGGAACTTGCACGCGAGGCGATCAGCACGGAAACTATGCCCATGAGCGAATCCATACAGAAGCGCCGCGAGCACCGCCGGGAGTTCCTGAAGCAGCTGTACCTGCGCGTCGACGGCAGCATCAGCGAGTTCGTCAACGCCTACGAGTTTGGCGCCGGTCTCGGTATCGAGGAAGGCGAAGTCCGCAAGATCTTCGAGTACCTCGAGGAGAAGCAGCTGGTAATGGTGGATGACCACCGCGCGGGTATCGTTCGTCTGACCGCGGCGGGTGTCGACGAAGTCGAGTCGCGCGCGTAACGTGGCGGCAGGCGGGCCTGCTGACGATACCGACGGGCCAGCATGACGCATACTCCTCCCCGTGGTATCACATACTCCCCCATCGACAATCGGATACTGGCATATGTTCTGCACCTGTCGTCGTGCGATCGGCCGGGCGCCCCCTCCAAGTGTGGTCCCCAAGCCACGAAAGAATGAATGCCCGGTCGCCTCGAAAGGGCAGCTGCCTTCAACGGCACTGCCCTTTCGTCGTTACGAATCCGAATGACCGGCGGCAGATCGGGTCCGCAGCTGATCAGGTTGCCGCGAAGCTCCCTTTCAGGCGTACCTGAACCGACTCCTTCACGCTGTTCACCAGCCACATGCGTGTCACGCGCGAGAGGTCCGCGATGCCTACGTCGGCCTCACGGACGGCCCCGGTCCTCAGGAGCTGCTCGCGGAACGTGCCCCCCAGCAGCCCTGCCGCGCGCGGCGGCGTGACCCGCTCGCCGTCGATCTCGCACACTACGTTGCCGATCGTGAACTCGGTGATGCATCCGTGTTCGTTATGGAGCAGGACATCGAACGCATCCGGATACGCCGCGCGACGCGTATCATAGACGGCGCGAGCGGTGGTCTTGTGGTGGAGCAGCGGGTCGCGGCTGTCGACCGGCGTGTCCGCCAGCACGACCACGGGCAGGGCGCTAGCGTCACTACCGCGATCGTCAACGCCGCCATCGTCATCGATTCGCACACGCGTGATGCTGACATGCGCATCGCGTGAGACCGTCATGCGCACGCGCCATACGCCCGCGGGGGTGTCCTCCTGGAGCCGCCGGAGCAGGGCGGCCGCGCGCGCGCCGGCGTCCGGCGGGAACCCCCAGTAGCGCGCGGATGAAGTGAGCCGCTCGAGGTGCAGGTCCAGTCGGCGCAGGCGCCCATCCTCGAGCCGCATCGTCTCGAGCAGATCGAACGCGGGCGCGTCGGTGCCCGCGAGCAGTGCGGCCTTGGCGACGACTTCGTCGTACTCGGCATCGGCGACGGAGTCCCAGGTGATGCCGCCGCCCGCGCCATAGACGGCAACGCTCGTGCTGCGGTCGATGACGAGCGTGCGGATCGCGACACTGAACGTCGCACTGCCGTCCGGCCGCAGCACGCCGATCGCACCGCAGTACGCACCGCGCGGCGACTGCTCGAGGGCGGCGATGCGCTGCATGGCTGCGATCTTCGGAGCGCCGGTCACGGATCCGCACGGGAACGCAGCGCCGAAGATGTCGCTCAGCGAAACGTCAGCGCGCAGACGCGCAGTGATGGTCGATGTCATCTGATGCACGGTCGGGTACGTCTCCACCGCGAACATATCGTGCACCGTGACCGACCCGAAGCGGGCCACGCGGCCGAGGTCGTTGCGCAGAAGATCGACGATCATGAGGTTCTCAGCGCGGTCCTTGGTCGAGGCCGCGAGGCGCGCAGCCGCATCGTCATCGTCCGCAGACCATAGACCCCGCCGCGCCGTGCCCTTCATGGGTCGCGTGGTGACGATCCCGTCACGCACGTCCACGAACAGCTCGGGTGATGCCGACACGATCGCCCAGCCGGGCGTCTCTATCAGCGCGTGATACCTGCCGTGCCGCGCGGCCGACAGTGCGTTGTAGATGTTGATCGGTGCGACGTCGCACGCTGCACGGAACCGAAGCGTGTGATTGACCTGGTAGACATCGCCGGCGGCGATCGCCTCGCGGATCGAGCGGAGCGCACCGTCGTACTCCGCGCGCGACACATCGGGAGTCCACCGCAACTGCGGGAGGGACGGCGCCGCATTGCGAAGGTGCGTCGTGCGGTCTGCCGCGCGCCCATCGGCGGTCGAGTCGAATACGGCGAACCACAGCAGCGGCAGCGGTCCCTCGTGCGGCCGGGTGCAGAGGGCGGCGTCGAACGCGGGCGCCGCCTCGTACGCGACGAATCCTGCCACCCACGCGCCGGCCGCAGCGGCGCGCTCCGCCTCCTGCAGTGCCGGCAGCACATCCGCCAGCCGGTGGGCTTCGATGATCCGGCGCGGCGGGCCGGGGTCGATCCGCTCGCGGTTGCGGGCCGGACCCGGGAAGTCCAGTATGACACGGGCTGCGTCCATTGGCAGGAATGTGGGACGCCCTCGCGGGCGGAACAACTGCCGCGGCGAGCAGAACCGCGACGCCGGCGCGGGCGGAACAACCGTCCCGGCGCGACAGTAGTAACTGCGGGTCGCCGGGGAAGGCGGCCATGATCAGGCAGGGAGCAGCATTGGGAGGCAACGTGAATCCTGGCAAGGCAGACCGGTCGCGCGAAGTGGATTGCGACGAGTATCTGGCAAGCCACAGCGACTACCTGGACGGACTCCTGTCGCCGGTCGCGGCAGCGCGGGTCAGCGCGCACGCGGTTGTGTGCGGGTCCTGCGCGCGGTATGACCGCATCGTACGCAAGAGTATCGAGCTGGTTCGCGACCTGCCCGATGTCGAGCCGGCGGAGAGCTTCGAGCAGCGGCTTCAGCACCGGATCTTCCACCTGGAGGATGCCCGTGCGTTGCGGCCTCGCGCTTCGGGTGCGGCCACGGCGCTCGGCGTGGCGGCTGCGATCGCGCTGCTGGCATGGAGCCCGCTGCTGATCGTGTCCGGCGAGCGTGATAGGGCGACTGCTTCGGTGCAGGACGCCGGCATCGCGTACAACGGGTATGGATCGGTACCGCTGTTCTCGCCGGGCGCCTCCTGGTACCCGGTGGCGATGCCGGCCGCGCAGGCGCACCGTTCGTCCGTGCTGCTCGCGTCGTTCCCCGGACCCTACTCGCCGCTTGTCGTGACGCCGCCAGCGCACCGCTCGGTGCGCACGGTCTCCACGGGGTACGGGTCGATAGACTGACCCGATGGCGCTGACGAGTCCCGACAAACTGACGCGGGCGCTCGAAGCGGGCAGGCGCGGCGGCACCTTCTTCCTTTTCGGTGAAGACGAGTTCCTCAAGGAAGAGGCGGCAGCGGCCATCACGGCCGCGCACCTCGATCCGGCCACGCGCGACTTCAACTACGATCAGCTCCGCGGCGCCGATCTCGAGCCGGAAACGCTCGCATCGATCGCGAATACTCCGCCCATGATGGCTGAGTGGCGTGTGCTCGTCGTGCGCGAAGCGCACGCGCTCGCCGCCAATGCGCGCGGCCGCGCGGCCGTCGAGTTGCTCATCGACAAGCCGATCCCCGGACTGGCACTCGTATTCGTCGCTACACTGCCGGAACGCACGAAAGCCGTGTTCTACGAGCGACTGAAGAAACAGGCGGTCGCTGTCGAGTTCCCGCAGCTCGCGAGTGGCGATATGCCCGGCTGGCTCATGGAGCGCGCGAGCCGGCACGGCGTGGAGATCCTCGCTCCCGCGGCGCGCGCACTCGCCGCCACCGGCTCGGACCTCGGCGTGCTCGTGCAGGAGATCGCGAAACTGACAGACTACGTCGGCGAGCGAAAACGTATTACTATTGATGATGTGACCGCGATCGTCGGGTCGGTGCCCCGTCAGAATCGCTGGGACTGGTTCGACATGGTTGGCGACGGGCGCTTCCGGGAAGCACGCGCCGCGCTGATCGTCCTGCTCGAAGCCGGTGAGTCCGGCGTCGGTCTCGTGATCGGCCTGGGCACGCACTTTCTGAGACTCGGAATCGCCGCTGCCGGCGGGGAACGCGCACTGGGCAATGCCCTGCCGCCGCATCAGCGCTGGCTGGCATCCCGCATCGCGAAGCAGGCACGGGAATGGAAAGAGCAATCGGTCGAAGACGCCGTGGATGACCTGCTGCGTGCTGACCGGCTGCTCAAGTCGGCGTCACTCAACGACCGTCAGATCCTCGAAGAGCTGCTGCTGCGACTGGAGCAGCGCAGCGCACGGAGAGCCGCATGAAGATCCGCACGTTCGTCATCGCCCTGGCACTCCTCGCCGGCACCGCTGCCGTGCACGCGCAGGACGGCACGCTCGAGCGCGTGCAGAACCTCATCGCGACCGGCCGCCTCACGGAAGCGCGCAACACGCTCACGTCGTGGGAACGCGCCAATGCAGACCCGCGCAGCGCAGCGACGTCAGACGACCGCGCGCGCGCACTCTATCTCTCCGGCGCGCTCAGCACCGATCCGAAGGCCGCGGAGGACGCGTTCCTCGGCGTCGTGCTCAGCTACCCGTCTGCGCCCGTCGCGCCTCAGGCGCTGCTTCGCCTCGGACAGGGTATGTACGCCGCGGGCGAGAACGATCGCGCCATCGTATACCTCGAGAGGCTTCGCTCCGACTACCCGCGTTCACCTCACCGCGAGACCGGACTGCTCTGGCTGACACGCGCGCAGTTCGCCAACGGCAGTGCCGCCGCGGCTTGCGGGACTGCGCGCGAAACGCTGTTCGGCACCGTCAACGAGAATATCCGCACCCTCGTCGAGATCGAACGCGATCGCGCATGCGCACAGTCCGGCGGCATCGCAGCCGACGCTCGACCCGCAGCCGACGCTCGACCCGCAGCCGACGT
>JAGTUV010000205.1 GCA_018224305.1 Gemmatimonadota bacterium | reverse complement strand
GGCCTCTTCCGACAGCGCTATCAGTTCGGGTGTCTTCGCATAGAACGCCGGCGCGTAGATGAGCGATGAGCCGACGCCGAGCGCACCTTCCTCCATGGCGTGGCGGACGAGCGTGCGCATGCGATCGAGTTCCGCCGCGGTCGGTTCACGATCCTCATGTCCCAGCTCATGTATGCGCACGGTCGTCGCACCGATGAAGGATGCGACGTTGGTCGCGACGCCCTTCGTCTCCAGGTGCTCGAGGTACTCACCGAGCGTGGTCCACGGAATGTCGTACCGGATGTCGCCCTGCTCCTCGAGTTCGCGTTCCCTCATGGCATCGTTCAGCGGCCCCATCGACGAACCCTCGCCGAAGACCTCCAGCGTCACGCCCTGACGTATGCCGCTTTGCGAGCGGCCGTCCTCGATCAGCGATTCCGTCGCCCACGACAGCATGTTGATGAAGCCGGGGGCCACCGCACGGCCCGCGGCATCGATCACCAGCGGCGCGGTCGCGCTGCCGAGGTCGCCGATACTCACGATGGAGTCGCCGTCGATGGCGATGTCTGCCACATGCGGCGCTTCTCCGCTGCCATCGTAGATACTGCCGCCGCGGATGATGACGTCGTACTCCTGCGTGCCGGAGGCGCAGCCGGCGAGGATGAGCGGGATCAGCGGCATGATGAGTTGGCGTCGCATAGGGGGCACCTGCGAACTGTGGGGATCGGTTCCGGCCAGCGAACGTACCGCCAACCTTCGATCCTCGACAGGGTCCGCTGAACGACTCTGACCGTGACCGCCTGTGGCTGCACCCGATCCGGCGACCGCCGTCCGATGCGCCGGGGGCCCACGATCGTCGTTGATCCCCGGCGCCCGGCAACCTGGTGTTGTGATTCAACCCTGGCTGTCGCGCATGGCCTCGATCGGATCGACGCGCATCGCTCTGCGAGCGGGCACTGCGCTGGCGGCGAGCGCGGTGACTGCGAGGAGCATGAGCACCAGCGCGTAGACCGTAGGGTCGGTCGGTGCAACACCGTAGAGCATGCTGCTGACCAGTCGCGAGAGCAGCACGCTGCCGGCGAGACCCAGCACCAGCCCGACGGCCACCAGGCGGGCACCCTCCCCGAGTACCATGCGGAAAACCGCGCCCGCGCTGCTGCCGAGCGCCATTCGGATGCCGATCTCGGCGGACCGCTGCGCGACGGTGTATGCGAGCACACCGTAGAGGCCTACGGCCGCGAGCAGGAGCGCGAGTGAAGCGAAGCCAGTCAGCAGTATCGTGCGTGCGCGTTCGGTGGTCCGCGATGCCGACACTCGCTGGTCCATACTCAGCACCTGATGGAGCGGTATGTCGGGGTCGAGCTCCAGGAGGACCGTGCGGACTGCGCCGGTGAACGCGAGCGGATCGCGGTCCGTGCGCAGCGAGATGTACATGCTCGCGACGGGCTGCTGCGCGAACGGCGTGTAGAGGTGCCCGTGCGACTGTTCACCGGCGATGCCGACCACGCGCACGTCGTCCACCACACCGACCACGGTGCGGTACGCCAGGTTGTCGTCCTGGCCGACGCCGGGCGTGCCCTGTGTGATGCGCTGCCCCACGGGATCGCGGCCCGGCCAGAACCGCTCGGCGAGCGTGCGATCGACCATGGCGACGAGGGGCGCATCGTGCACATCGCCCGCCGTGAACTCGCGACCGGACTGCACGCGGATGTCCATCGTGCTGAAGTAGCCGTCCGACACGCGCGAGTTGACGGGCGCCCACAGCGCCTCGCCGGGTTCGGGAGTGTAGCCCTCCGGCGTCACGACACTGGCATTCATGTTGTCGCCGAACGGGAGCACATTCGTCGCTGCGACAGCGTGCACACCGGGGATCGTGCGCAGCCGCTCCAGCAGTGTTGCAGTGAACTGACGCCGCGCGTCGTTGTCGGGATAGCGAGTGGCCGGCATCGACACGGACGCGGTGAACAGGCGCTCCGCATCGAAGCCGGGATCGACGCGCATCATGCGGACGAAGCTTGCCAGGAGCAGGCCGGCGCCGATCAGCAGTGCGAATGCGAGCGCCACCTGCGCAACGACCAGTCCGCCGCGCAGCGCGCGCGTGGACCGGCCAGCGGTACCGGTGCGGCCCTCATCGCGGAACACGGAACTGAGCTGTCCGCGCAGCAGCCTTGCGACGGGTATCGCACCGAAGAGCAGGCCTGCGGCCACCGAAACGGTCAGCGCGATGAGCACTGTCCGCGCGTCCAGTGAGATTTCGGCGCCCCGCGGCAGCTCTGCCGCCGCGAACGACGCGATGCCGCGCACGCACGCCCAGCCGAAGAACACACCGAGCATTCCGCCTGTCACGGACAGCACCATGCCTTCCGTGACGAGCTGTCCGACCAGACGGCCATGTCCTGCGCCGAGAGCCGAGCGCGTAGCCAACTCGCGGTGACGTGCGGTCGAGCGCACCATCACCAGGTTGGCGATGTTCACGCACCCGATCAGGAGCACGAGCAGCACACCCGCCTGCAGCAGCCATAGGGTGCTCCTCACGTCACGGGTCAGATCCGACTGGTATCCGGTGACCACCGTGCGGAAGCCGACATCGCGCAGGATATCGCGGAACTGCGGGAACTGCTCGCCGAGGCGTCCGTTGAGGGCGTCGATCTCCGACTGTGCCCGTGCGACTGTCACCCCGTGGCTGAGGCGTCCGAGCATTTCCCAGCTGTTGTTGTGACGCCCTTCGTCCGACCGCTGTTCCGCCGAGAACCTCAGCGGCGTCCACAGCTGCACCTCCGGACTGTGGAACAGGAAGTCACGCGGCATGACACCCGTGATCGTGTGGACGACATCGTTGATCCGGATCGACCGCCCGATCACATCGGCTGTGCCGGCGAACTGCTCCTGCCACAGACCGTGGCTGAGCAGAGCGGCACGCTCGCTGCCGGGCTCACCCTCGGCCGGCGTGAACGTACGCCCGAGCACGGCCTCCGCGCCGAGGAGGGCGAACAGTGATGGCGTAGCGGTCAGGCCGACTACCCGCCGGGGCCTGCCGGATTCACCAATCGTCATGCTTTCGGTTTCGTACATCGCGAGACTCTCGAACGCCTGAAGCTCGAGGCGATCGTAGTAGTCCGGTGCGCCGTTCGATCCGCGCTCCACACCCGCCTTCGGATAGCTGTTGAATATCCGGACCAACCCGTCCGGCTCCGCGAACGGCAGCGGCTTCAGCAACACGGAGTTGACGACACTGAACATTGCGGTGTTCGCGCCAATGCAGAGTGCCAGCGTGAGCAGCGCCGCAGCCGTGAAGGAGCGTTCCTTCATCAGCAGCTTCAGCGCGTAGCGTGTGTCCTTGACGAGGTTGTCCATGTTATCTCCGAAGGGTTCGGCCGCCGTACGGACTGCGGGCGCGTCTGGTTTCAGCGTTCTTGACCTTCTTCTCCCACGCGCGGTAGCATTGTCGCTGCACCAGAACCTGTGGAGTGATTGTGGATCGCATGCGGCTGTACGCGGCCCTGACATTTATCGTCTTCCTCGCGCTGCCGGCGGCCGGGCGGGCGCAGGAGCCCGCGCGCGCGCAGGGCGCCGAGCTGACCGTCTATCTGGCGACGATGGGTCCCGGCGACCTGGTCTGGGCGAAGTTCGGCCCTAACGCGATCTGGATCCGCGATGCGATCACGGGCAGCATGATCGCGTACAACTACGGGATCTTCGACTTCGCCCAGGATCGGTTCATTCCGCGCCTGATGAAAGGGCGGATGCTGTATTCGATGGGCGTTGATGAGGCGGATCACGCGCTGGCGGCGTACACGTACTTCAATCGCTCGGTAACGCTCCAGCGATTGAACCTGGCGCCATCGCAGCGTCATGCGTTGCGCGAGTTTCTCGAGTGGAACTGGCTGCCGCAGAACCGCGACTACCTTTACGACTATTTCCGCGACAACTGCTCGACACGCGTGCGCGACGCACTGGACCGTGCGCTCGGCGGTGCGCTCGCCGACGCACTCGTCGGCGTGCCGACCGGCGAGACATACAGCTCGCACAGCCTGCGGCTGACGGCCGAGGCTCCTGCGACATTCACCGGTCTGATGCTCGGGCTCGGACTGCCGACGTCTCAGCCTATCGACGCGTGGGAGGAGTCGTTCATTCCCATGGAACTCATGCGGCACGTACGCGCGATCCAGGTCGTCGACCAGGACGGCCGGGCGGTTCCGCTCGTGGCGGAGGAGATCGCCGCGTTCGAGGCGGAGCGAGCGCCCCCGCCGGACACGGTGCCGAACCGGTTCTGGGTCTATCTCCTGACCGGCGCCATCCTGGCCGGCGTCCTGCTCGCGCTCGCACTCGCCGCGCGGGACCGGCCCTTCGCACGAGCGAACCTGGCGCTGGCCATTTTTTTCTGGGGAGTCGCCACAGGGTTCTTTGGGTCCATCCTCGCAATGCTCTGGATGTTCACGAACCACACGGCAGCCCATGCGAACCTGAACCTGCTCCACGTCAACCCGCTGGGGTTCCTGCTCGCCGCGGCGGCACCGTTCGCAGTGATCGGAAGCCGATCGTCGCGGGTGGCGCGGCTGGCCTGGCCGACGGCGATCGCGCTCCTGGCGCTTTCCGCCCTGGGCGTTCTGCTGCATGGATTTGCCGAGCTCCGACAGATGAACGGCCCGCTCATTGCCATGATGCTCCCCGTCCATGCCGCGGTAGCAGCGGTGCTGTATCGTTTTCGGGATACAATCCCGTCACCCCCCGGGGACGGGGCCGGCCGCCTCTCGACGCGGGCGGCCCCGTAATTCGTGGCACCCTGCTTGCCTGATGATAGATTGGATGGCTTCCGGCTGTGAAGCCACTTGTCGAACAACCGAGGATAGGCCTATGACAAACATGCTACGGAATTCCACAGTTATAATCGCCACGGCGGCGATGCTGAGCGGCTGCTCGAGCCTGAACCAGACCCAGCGCGGTGCCGCGATCGGCGCTGGTGCGGGCGGCGCGGTGGGCGCTGCGGTCGGTGCTGCAACCGGCTCGACGGCACGCGGGGCAATCATCGGTGCTGCGGTCGGCGGTGTTGCCGGCGCGGTGATCGGTTCTCAGATGGACCGCCAGCGCGAAGAGCTTGCTTCGGAACTCGAGGGTGCCCGGGTCGAGCGCTACGGCGAGGGCGTCCTGGTGACGTTTGATTCGGGTCTGCTCTTTGACTTCGACTCGTCGGTGGTCAAGGGCGCTGCCCGCTCGAACCTGACGGATCTGGCGAACAGCCTGCGCAGCTACCCGGACACGGAAGTGCTGATCGTCGGCCACACGGACTCGCAGGGTTCTGCAACCTACAACCAGGGTCTCTCGGAGCGTCGCGCAGCGTCCGCCAAGAACTTCCTGGTCACGCAGGGTGTCCCCGCGAATCGCATTCGCACCGAGGGCCTGGGCCTGACGGAGCCGGTCGCATCGAATGATACCGATGCCGGCCGCGCACAGAACCGTCGCGTCGAGGTCGCGATCTTCGCGAGCGAGCAGTACCGCGACGAACTGATCCGCAGACACGGGCGGTAAAGGGATAACGGGTACGTACAAGGGCCCCCGGCTTCGCGGTCGGGGGCCTTTTTCTTTGCTACGGATGGATAACGGTTCACGGGCACGGGAATGTTTACGGTCATGTGGCAGACCACACGCACACGTTTTACGGTCACGGCAACGGGCACCCGCAGCCTCACCCGCAGCCTCACCCGCAGCCTCACCCGCAGCTTCACCCGCAGACTCACCCGCAGCCTCACCCCGCTGTCAAACCCAGCAGTCCCGCCTCATTCCGTCTCCGCGTCTCTCAGCGCCGTCAGCGGCGTGCTCCTCAACGCTTCCCTGCTGTTCAGCATTCCGAGGATGGCGGCGCTGGCCGTGACGATCAGCCATATCGACGCGAGTGCACCGATGGGCAGGGTGTAGGGCAAGCTGAAGACGAACCGGGTCAGCAGCCAGCCGGCGAGGCCGGCCAGCACGACGCCCGTGAGGCCGGCGAGTGAGCCGAGCGCGGCATACTCGACGAGCATGATGCTGCGCACCTGAGCGCGCGTCGCGCCGAGGGCGCGGAGCAGGGCGCTCTCGCGCACGCGCTGGAACCGCGATGCCGCGATGGCGCCAAACAGCACGAGTGCGCCGGCACCGACACTGAACGCCGCCATGAACCGGATGGCGTATGTCACGCGATCGACGATGCGTCCCAGTACCCGCTGCACGCTCGCGATGTCGATCACGGAGATGTTGGGAAACCGTACCACTACCTCCCGCTGGAGGATGGCGCGCGCGGTGTCATTCGCGACTGCAACGAGCGAGACTGAACTCTGCGGCGCGTCATCGAGGACGCCGGGCTCGAAGATGAAGAAGAAGTTCGTCTCGAACTGCGCCCAGTCCACGGTTCGTATGCTCGTCACCACGGACTCCACGCTCACGCCTGTCACATCCCACGTGATGCGGTCGCCGATGCCGACATCGAGATTTCGTGCGACGTCGTGCTCGATCGATACGCGGGCCACTCCGGGCCCGGCGTCAGGCGCACTGTCGAACCATTCCCCTTCCACCAGGGTCTCCGTGCCCGTGAGCGAGTCGCGATACGTGTGTCGGTACTCGCGACGGAGAGCCCACGGCTCCACCCGGCGCGGACTTTCCCCCAGTAGCTGATCGACAGTGAGTCCGTTGACCGCGCTCAGGCGCGCCGGCACGATGGGCACGAGGTCAGCTGGTGCATCCGCGTAGCTGGCGAACAGCGCCTGCAGTGTGTCGACCTGGTCGCGCTGGATGTCGAAGAACACGAGATTCGGCTGAACACCCGCTGCGTCCGCCTGCATCCACGACAGCAGATTCTGCTGTACCACCCACAGCGTCGCCACCAGGAATACACCGAAGCCGAGGGACATGGTGACGGCAGCGGTCTGATTGCGAGGGCGGTACAGGTTGGCAATGCCCTGCCGCGTCGTGAACGCACGCCGTCTCGCTGCGCCGGAGCGGTCCCTGCGCGCGAGGGTCGCCCCGCCGCGCGCGATGCGGCGCGTCAGCATGATGAGCAGGCGGGCGCACAGGTACAGGATGCCCATCCCGGCGATCAGGGCAGCAGCATAGGCGAGCCCGACCTGCCACAGCCGCGCCTGCCAGACCGCCACGGCAATGACGATGGCGATGATCAGTCCGAACGCCGCGATACGCCACGGATCGAAGCGCGAGGGGCTGTCATCGATGTCGTGCCGGAGTGCGCGCAGGGGTGAGATCCCGCGCACGGCGAGCAATGGCAGCAGCGCGAATGTCGCGGCCACGATCGCGCCGATGCCCACACCAACCATCACTACGTCCCACTGCACCGCGAACGGCACATCAATGGGCAGCGCCGTACCGATGAACGATGGGAGTACGGCCTGGATGCCGATGCCGATCAGGGCACCGAGCAGCGCGCCGACCGTGCCGATGATGGTTGCCTGGAGCAGGTACGCACCGAACGCCGTTGCCTGCGTTGCGCCGAGACAGCGCAGCACTGCAACTGTTCGGCGCTTCTCCTTCACGAAGACGTTGACTGCGCTCGCGACACCGAGGCCGCCGAGCAGCAGCGCGCTCAGGCCGACGAGGCCGAGAAAGCGGCCGAGCGATTCCAGCGCCTGCGCCAGGTTCTCCGCCTGGTCCGCCGCCGTATCGAAGCCGACGCCCGCGCGGCGGAACACATCGTGGTTGCGGTCGACGAAGCGCTCCAGTTCCGCGTCGCGCGGAATGCGCAGGTACGCCTCGTGTCGCGCGAGTGAGCCGAAGCGCAGCAGTCCTGTCTCCTCGAGCATTGCGGCATCGATGTACACGCGGGGGCCGGCCGCACCGCGGAACGAGAGTTCGGGCGGCAGTGCCGTCAGTACTCCACGCACCTGGAACCACACGGCTCCCAGTCGGATCGAGTCGCCGACCGCGGCAGCGAGCTGCTCCAGGAGGGACGACTCCACGAGCGCAGTGCGCGGCTCCGTCAGCCGCTCCCACATGCCGGCCGGATCCGTCGTCATCTCGCCGTAGAAGGGATACCCGCCGGCGACCGCGCGTACCTGTGCGAGGCGGAATGCACCCGCCTGCGTCAGGGCCACGGAGAGCGTCGTCGTCACGCGCGACACCGGAACGCCGGCCGCGGCGGCCGAGTCGAGGATCGACGTGACGCTGTCCGGGAACGCGCGATTGCTGTCGATGCGCAGGTCCGCGCCGAGCAGCGCTTTCGACTCGCTGTCCACGGACTCGACCACCTGCGCGCGGAACGAGTTGATCGCCACGAGTGCTGCGACACCCAGCGTGATCGCTCCCATGTAGACGGCCAGCCTGCGCGTGCTCGCGCGCATCTCGCGGCCCGCGAGCTTCAGCCAGAACGGAGCGCGCACGTCAGCCCTGCCGCTCGTCGGAGATGACGCGGCCGGACGCCAGGCGGATGACGCGACCGGCGCGGCGCGCGAGTTCCAGGTCGTGCGTGACGAGCACGAGCGTCGTCGCACTCTCCTCGTTCAGCCGCACGAGCAGATCGATGATGCGCGCGCCCGTTTCACCGTCCAGATTGCCCGTCGGCTCGTCGGCGAACAGGATCTTCGGCTCGCTCGCGAACGCCCGCGCGAGCGCCACGCGCTGCTGCTCGCCGCCGGACAGCTGCTGCGGGTAGTGATCCGTGCGATCGCCGAGCCCGACGCGCTCCAGCAGCGCGTGCGCACGCGCTGCCAGTTCCTCCGCGCTGCCGGGCGCACCCGCCAGTTCCAGCGGCACCAGCACATTCTCCAGCGCCGTCAGGGTCGGGATCAGCTGAAAGGTCTGGAAGACGAAGCCGATGTTGCCCGCGCGGAACCGCGCACGCTCATCCTCGCCCAGATCACCCAGCGGTGCGCCCGCGAGTTGAACAGTTCCCGTCGCCGGTGTATCAAGACCGGCGAGCAGTCCGAGCAGCGTCGTCTTGCCGCTGCCGGACGGCCCGAGAATGGCCACGAATTCATTTTGCGCGATCTCGAGATCGACGTCGCGCAGCACCGTCAGCGGCTCCGGACCGCTGCGGTATGTCTGACTCAGATTACGTGCGATGATCATCATGCGGCGGATTATACTCGCGTTGCTCGCAGTGACGCTAACGGCGTGCGACGGCGGAATGCCGGAACCCCCACGCGATTCGGCACCGTCATACCCGGCTTCCACCGCGGAGACAGGCGACGGGGATGGCGCACTATCGACAGCCCCGCCGGACGCCGCGCGCACCGCCGACGTGCCGACGGTGCTGTTCGTCGGCACGAGCCTGACCGCCGGCTACGGCGTGGGTGCCGAGTTCGCCTATCCGGCTGTGCTCCAGCAGATGATGGACTCGGCCGGCCTGGCGTACCGCGTGGTGAACGCCGGCATCAGCGGCGAGACATCGGCGGGCGGACTGCGCCGCATCGACTGGTCGCTTCAGCAGCCGGCCGCCGTGCTCGTGCTCGAACTCGGCGCGAACGATGCCCTGCGCGGTCTCGATACCGACGAAATGCGCAACAACCTGGACGCGATCCTCAGACGCGCCCGCGAACTCCACCCGGGCATCGACATCGTGATCATCGGCATGGAGGCGCCTCCGAACCTGGGCGACGACTACGGCCGCCGGTTCCGCACCGTCTACACGGACCTGGCCCGCGAATACGACGCGGCCCTGGTCCCCTTCCTCCTGGAGGGTGTCGCCGCCGTGCCAGCCCTCAACCTCGAGGATGGCATCCACCCGAACAGCGAGGGCCAGCGCATCCTCGCTCACACCGTGTGGCAGGAACTCGAGCTCGTGCTGCGACGCTAGTGGACCGTACTGACGGCCCACTGGATTCTCGGGCAGGGGCGGACCTGAGCCAGCGCACCAGGTGCTGGAAACGAGAACGTGCCGATCCATCCGGGCCTGCCCCCGGCTGAAGTCGACACGCCTCGTTTCCGCACCTCGTCGCCATCCCCCAACAGGGCGACAGGCCCAATATCGCATGTTTCCAGGGGCCCCGGCGTCAGCCTGCTGTCAGAGGTATGTCAGGATTCCGTGCGGAAATGTCAGGGACTCATGAAGTTCGATTCGACACGGTCTGCGGACCGCACGCTTCTTGCGCCTTGCCCTCCGGAATTCGATACGATTTGGCGGCGCAGTGCGCCGGAGCTGGAGGCGAGATGACGGAACCGGGACAGGACGGCACGAAGCTGCAGGTGGCGGGCGCCAAGCCGCATGACGTGGGCACAGGCACCGCCCGCCTCAGTCGAAAAATATTGCAGAATCTCAATATCCGCGAAGGTGACATCGTCGAGATTGCGGGCAAGAGGCCTACCGCCGCGCTCGCGCTTCCACCCTATCCGGAGGATGAGGGACTGGACGTCATCCGGCTGGACGGTCTGCAGCGCGGCAATGCAGGTGTGAGCATTGGCGATCACGTGAACGTGAAGGCTGCGGAGACGAAGCCCGCGCGCCGGATCCAGCTGGCGCCGGCGCAGAAGAACCTCCGCCTGGTCGGCTCGGGCGAGATGCTGCGCCGCACGCTGTTCCAGCGGCCGCTGGTGGCGGGTGACATCATCTCGACATCGATATACCAGCGGAACCACATCCAGGAGCAGCAGCAGCAGCAACAGCAGTCCGGCGAAGTACCGGACGATCTGTTCCGCATGTTCTTCGAGCAGCCGGCGTTCGGTCTGCAGGAGATCCGACTTCGTGTCATCTCCACCGTCCCGCGTGGTGTCGTGCAGATCGCGCAGGAGACGGAGATCGAACTGCTGCCCGAGTTCGTCGAGATGGACGAGCAGCGTCCGGCGGCTGTCACGTACGACGATCTCGGCGGTCTCGGCGACACGCTGGGCCAGGTGCGCGAGATGATCGAGCTCCCGCTGAAGCACCCCGAACTGTTCCAGCGGCTCGGCATTGATCCGCCGAAGGGCGTGTTGCTCTACGGGCCGCCGGGCACCGGCAAGACGCTGCTGGCACGTGCCGTGGCCAACGAGGCCGATGCGCGCTTCTTCCACATTGCCGGCCCCGAGATCATGGGCCGCTATTACGGCGAGTCGGAGCAGCGCCTGCGCGAGGTGTTCGAGAAGGCGCAGCAGCAGTCGCCATCGATCATCTTCATCGACGAGATCGATTCGATCGCACCGAAGCGCGAGGATGTGACGGGCGAAGTGGAGCGTCGGGTAGTTGCACAGCTGCTCACGCTGCTGGACGGCCTCGAGCCGCGACAGAATGTGGTGGTGATCGGAGCGACCAACCGCGTCGATGCGATCGACGAGGCGTTGCGGCGCCCTGGCCGGTTCGATCGCGAAATCGTGATGGGCGTGCCGGACGTGAAGGGCCGCCTCGAGATTCTGGCGATTCACACGCGCGGCATGCCGCTCGAAAAGGACGTATTACTCGACGAGCTGGCACGTGTGACGTATGGCTTCGTCGGTGCGGACATGTCCGCACTCTCCCGTGAAGCGGCGATGGAGACGCTGCGGCGGAGTGTGGATGGTGTCAACCTCGACTCGGGCGAGATCCCGCGCGAAGTCATCGAGGGGATGCGCGTGACACGCGAGGATTTCATGCGTGCGCTCAAGCGGGTGCAGCCGTCGGCGATGCGCGAGATCATGATCGAGGCACCCACCGTCGGCTGGGACGACGTCGGCGGTCTCGATGAAGCGAAGCGCGCGCTGCGCGATGGCATCGAGCTGCCGCTCCGCCATCCGGAAAGCTTCACCCGCCTCGGAATCCGCCCCGCCAAGGGCTTCCTGCTCTTCGGCCCACCGGGCACCGGCAAGACGATGCTGGCGAAGGCCGTGGCGCGCGAGGCGGAGGCCAACTTCATCGCCACCAAGTCGTCCAACCTGCTGTCGAAGTGGTATGGCGAGTCGGAGCGTCAGATCTCGCGCCTGTTCCAGCGTGCGCGCCAGGTGGCGCCAACGGTGATCTTCATCGACGAGATCGATTCGATGGCGCCCGTGCGGGGCGGCGGCATGGGCGAACCCGCCGTCACGGAGCGTGTGGTGAACACGCTGCTCGCGGAGATGGACGGCCTCGAGGAGATGCGCGGCGTGGTCGTCATTGCTGCATCGAACCGGCCCGGTCTGCTCGATCCCGCACTGCTGCGACCCGGTCGCTTCGACGACCTCATTTACGTTCCCGTCCCCGAGGAGGAAGGGCGGCTGCACATCCTGAAGATCCACACGCGCGGCATGCCGCTGGGCGACGATGTCGACCTGGCAGTTGTGGCGGCGAGGACGGACGGCTACACGGGCGCTGACCTGGAGGACATTGTGAGGCGCGCGGGGCTGCAGGCGCTGCGCGAGAACCTCGAAGTCGAGCATGTCACGATGAACTACTTCGAGGGTGCATTGAAGGAGACGCGTGCATCAGTGACGCCGGAGATGGATCGCGAGTATCGCGAGCTCGTACGCACGCTCAAGCAGGAGAGCCCGCAGGGCAAACGGATCGGCTTTCAGGTCGAGCAGCAGCAGACGCCGCCACCGCCCGTCGGGGCGGTTGCGCGCCTGGGTCCACACTGACCGGGCGCGTCAGTCTGCATTCAACGCGTGCCGGGATCTGACGCTCGTCATCAGCAATGGCGTGCTACGCTGCGCCGTCACGCAGCCTTCATCCAGCGCACGATCTCGCGGGCGGTCGGCTTCTGGCCTGTCGCGAAGATGGCCACCCTGTAGATCTTCGCAGCCAGCCAGATGATCGCGGCCGCCGTTGCAAAGAGCAGCACCAGCGACAGCACCACCTGCATCGGATCGACACCGCCAACGCTCATCCTCACCGGCATCACCATGGGCGACGTGAACGGGACGATCGAGCCGATCACGGAAACGCTGCTGTTCGGATTCTGCGCGGCGGACATGGCGATGAACAGGCCGAGGATGAACGGCATCAGGATGGGGAAGACGAACTGCTGTGCCTCCTGGGCGTTCGTGACGATCGCACCGACCACCGCGAACAGAGTTGCGAAAAGAAGGAACCCGCCGGCGAAATAGAGCACGAAGCCGACCCCGACACTGAGAGGCACGTTGGGCAGCACGGACCCCTGTGAGAGCGATTCGATGGTGCCCTCGCCTGCACCGAGCGCGCCGGCGATCAGCGCGCCCTGGGTCAGCAGCAGGCCTGCGGCCGCGACCCATATCAGCATCTGGAGCACGCCGGCCGACCCGATGCCGAGCACCTTGCCGACGAGCAGATCCCGAGCGCGGACGGAGCTGACAATCAGTTCCACGATACGGTCCCGCTTCTCTTCCTGCACGCTGGTCATGATCGACTGGCCGTACATGATCACGACGATGTAGATGGCGAACGCCATACCGAACGCAAGCATCATTGCGGCTGCGGGATTGCCGACCTGTCCGCGCTCGCCGGTCTTCACGACATTGATGGACACCGCCTCCAGTGCGCCGCCGAGGCGGTCCTCATCGATGCCCTCGTCGCGCAGCCGCTCGGACTGCACCACGCGTTGGACGGCCTGCCGCAACTCGTTCGTAACCTGCGTGTTCGTCGCGTTGCTGCCTTCGTACTCCACGCGCGCGCCGGTGATGACATCCGGTGGGATCCACAGGAAACCGTCCAGCTCCTTCGCGACGACGCGGGCCGATGCCGCCTGG
>JAGTUV010000204.1 GCA_018224305.1 Gemmatimonadota bacterium | reverse complement strand
AGTCCAGGCGCGCGCGCAACGCGTCCGCGTGCCGGCGCAACAGCGCCGCCAGTACTGCAGCGAAGCGGGGGTCGTCCGGCCCACTGTCAACGTTGACTCGGAGAGTGTAGTGGGAAAGTGAATCGCCCAGCGGCTCGAAGACACGCTCGAACGGCTCCGATACCGTGGGCAGCACTTCACCGTTCTCCGGGGAATCGACCTTCGCGGCCAGCCGCTGCTGGAGCCAGCGGGCACCGACGCGCTGCCGCGCTGTCAGCGATGGGTACCGAGCTGTGAGCCACGCCGCATGCACCTCCACGTCGCGCGCCGCATTGGTCGATCGGGCGAGCCCTCGAAGAAGCCGGCGCTGCCGTTTCGCCACGCTCTCCTCGAGCCAGGGCTTGAAAGCACGGATCCAGCTCCGCAGGCGCCGGACGGCGACGCGGAAATCGTGCAGCGCTTCCTGATCGTTCGGGTCATCGAGCCGGGTGCGGGCAGCGCCCACTCGGTCGAGGAGCCGCAGTGCGACGAGCCGCGCCGCGCGCTGGGCGGCGTGGTCGAGCAGGTCGCCGCCCGGCGCGGGTGTGGGCATCGATCAGTTCTCCATCAGCAGATGTCGGCGCGTCCCGCATACGTTATCATGTTCGCGTATCGAGCGGGAGAACCCGCTGGAGGCGCGTCCGACACCAGTGGGTGGCCTGGCAGCCCATGGGTGATTAGAATGAACAGCCCTCACCGAACCAGACCTCCATACGGAGACCTCAGTGAAGCTCCCGTTCTCCACGGGCGCGAGCCCTGTCTTGCCGCCGGCCGCTACGCAGCGAATTGAGCCGCAGGCGCCGGCGCAGGACGAGCCGCGCGACGCAGTACGCAGTGACGGCTGGGGCTTCGCCGACACCGCGTTCAGCGTCACGCCCGCCGGGCACATCACCGTCACGGGTAACCGCTACGCCGGCCTGAGCGGGGAGGTGCTGCCGAACCTGCTGCCCTGGTTCCGGCGCGTCATCGCTGTCGACTTCCCGCTCGATACTCCCAGTGGCGCGTACCCGCCGCCGGTGGACGAGCCGCGCAGGGCGGGTGGCTTCCTCGCCGCACTGGACGGCGTGTTAGCAGACGACCAGGTGAGCACCGACGCCGTCGTCCGTCTGCGCCGCGGCCATGGCCACACGGTTGCAGAAATGGATGCGGTGCGCTCCGACGGCTTCGCACGCGTCCCCGACTACGTGGTGTTCCCGGCGACCGAGGCGCAGGTTGGCGCACTGGTAGACGCGGCCGCCGAGCACGGCGTCGTGCTCGTGCCGTATGGCGGTGGCACCAACGTCACGGAGGCGCTGCGCTGTCTGCCGGACGAGCAGCGGCCGATCGTTGCGGTCGACATGGGCCGCATGAACCGGATCGAGTGGATCGACCCGGTCGACCGCATGGCGTGCATCCAGGCGGGGGCGACGGGCCGGCACATCCAGGCGCAGCTCGCGGAGCACGGCTTCACCATGGGTCACGAGCCGGACAGCCTCGAGTTCTCGACGCTCGGCGGCTGGATCGCCACGAATGCGAGCGGCATGAAGAAGAACCGCTACGGCAACATCGAGGACCTGGTCCTGGACGTGACCGTGGCCACGCCGGCCGGCGTGCTGTCGCGCGCACAGGTAGTGCCGCGCGAGAGCGTCGGCATCGACCCGCGACAGTGGGTGATCGGGAGCGAGGGCACGCTGGGTATCATCACGTCCGCCGTGGTGAAGCTGTTCCCGCTGCCGCAGGAGCAGCGCTACGGATCCCTCCTGTTCCGCAGCTTCGAGGAGGGGCTTTCGTTCATGTACGCGCTGGCGCAGCAGGAACGGCCGCCGGCCTCCGTGCGGCTGATGGACAACCTGCAGTTCCAGTTCGGGCAGGCGCTGAAGCCGGTTACCGGCGGCGGCGCGAAGAAGCTGAAGAGTCGCGCCGAGAAGTGGCTGGTCACCGGACCGCTCGGCTTCGACCCCGACCGGATGGTGGCGATCACGCTGGTCTTCGAGGGCACGCGCGACGAGGTGGTCCGGCAGGAGCGCGATGTCTATCGTCTGGCGAAGCGGTACCGCGGGTTCAAGGGTGGTGCGGAGAACGGCAGGCGCGGGTACATGCTGACGTTCGGCATCGCCTACATCCGCGACTTCGTGCTTCAGCACGGGATCGTGGGCGAGTCGTTCGAGACCTCGGTGCCGTGGAGCCGCGCCGCGGCGCTGATCGAGCGGGTCAACGCGCGCGTGCTCACCGCGCACCGCGCACGCGGGCTGCCCGGCAGGCCGTTCTTCTCATGCCGTGTCACGCAGCTCTACGAGACCGGCTGCTGCATCTACTTCTACATGGCGTTCTACGGCGGGGGCGTACCCGACGTCGTCAACGTCTACCACGAGATCGAAATGGAGGCGCGCGCGGAGGTGCTGGCCGCCGGCGGCTCGATCTCGCACCACCACGGCGTCGGCAAGCTGCGGCTGCCGTTCGTGCCGGACATCATGTCGCCGGCGAGCATCGAATGGCGCGCGCGGCTCAAGGCCGCTCTCGATCCGGACGGCGTGTTCGCGGCACAGGCGCCGCTGCACGCGCACGAACCCGTGCCCGCCGACGCATCATGACACACGAATCACCAGGCGTCCGCGTGCTGCTCACCGGCGGCACCGGCTTCGTCGGCAAGGTGGTGCTGGCGGAGCTGATGCGGCGGCGCGACGAGCTCGGGATCACAGCGGTGCATCTGCTGATCCGGCCGCGCCGCGACCGCCCCGCGCAGGAACGGTTTGACGACGACGTCGCCACCTCACCGTGCTTCTCGCGACTCGAGCCGGGCTGGCGTGAGCTGTGTCACCCGGTGGAGGGCGACATCATCGACGACGGGCTCGGCCTCGACGCGGACACGGCGGAGCGGCTCGCGGCAGAGTTGACGCATGTGATCCACTGTGCCGCGTCCGTCCGCTTCGATCTGCCGGTGGCCGAGGCGGCCGAGATCAACATCGGCGGCGCGCTGAACGTGCTCGAGTTCGCGCAAGGATGTACAGCGCTGCGTCGGCTCGTGGACGTCTCCACCGCGTACGTGACGCCGCATCCCGGCCACGGCGTGCCGGTTCACGAGACGATGGTCGAGCTGCCGTTCGACGCGGAGGAGGCGTACGCGTCGATCGTGGCCGGAACGGCGGACGAGCGCGCGCTGCTCGCAACATCGCGGCACCCGAACACGTACACGCTGACCAAGTGCATGTCCGAGGTGCTGCTGGCGCGCCGGCGCGGCGACGTGCCGCTCACGCTGCTGCGCCCCAGCATCGTGTCCGCGTGCCGGCGCTACCCGTTCCCCGGCTGGATCGACAGCCGCGCGGCATACGCCGCGTTCGTTTCGCTGCTCGGCGCCGGCTACTTGCGCGTGATGCGGGTCGATCCGAACGTGGCACCCGACCTGGTGCCGTGCGACGACGTCGCCCACCGTATCCTCTCCTGCGCATTCGATCCCGCGCAGCAGGAGCCGCTGCTCGTCCGGCACGCGGTGTCAGGACTCGAGAACAGCGGCCGGTCGACCGACCTGGCGCGGCACCACGAGCTGTATTTCCAGGCGCATCCGCACGAGCGGCCGGCGCGCTGGGTCTACTGTGGGCCATCGCCGCTGCTGTTCCGCGTCAACGAGTGGCTGCATCACCACGTGCCGATGAATCTCGCTCGGCTCGGCGCGCGCATGCGTCGAAGACACAAGGACGAGGCGAAGATCGGCAAGCTGCATGCGGCACTCGGATCGCTCGACCGCATGTTCTACTACTTCAGTCATCACACGTTCGACTTCCGCACGTCATTCCCACCGCCGGAAGGGTTCGAGCTGTCGTCCTATCTCGACACCGTATCCGAGGGCATCTCGCATCACCTGCTGAAGCGGGACCCGTGCCCGGTGCGACTTCAGATGCACGGCACGGACACCGGCTGGGCGCTCCGTCAGCCGGCGGGCAATGCGACGCAGCGTGCGTTCGCGTACTTCATGCGCAAGGTGCTGCGCGGCGCCGGTGTCGAGATCACGTTTGACGAGGCCGCGATCAAGGCCGCGCTGCGCGAGGTCGGATACAACGACCTGGTCGTGCTCGCGCCGAGCCACCGCAGCTACATGGACTTCCTCGTTACGTCGCTGCTCTGCTTCGCGCATCCGGGGCTGGGACTGCGGCTGCCGCGCGTCGCGGCGACCGATGACTTCGCACGCATCCCGATCGTGGGGCGGGTGCTCAAGGCGGCGGGCGCGTTCTACATCCGCCGCGGCACGGGCGCGCCGGATCCGGCGCTGAACGAACAACTCGACGAACTGGTGCGCGCCGGCCACTCGCTCGAGTTCTACCCTGAAGGCAAGCGCAGCCGCTCGCGCAGGTTCCTGCCGGCGAAGCGCGGGATCCTGCGCGCGCTACAGGGCACGGGTCGCCGCACGGTCGTGCTGCCGCTGGCGATCAGCTACGACCGCATTGCGGAGGAGGCGGGCTTCCTGCGCGAGATGGAGGGCACCGCCCGGCACCGCGGGGGCCTCAAGCCACTCGGGCGCTGGCTGGTGCAGCTCATGAAGGGCCGCATCCGGCTCGGTCGTACGCACATCCGCTGCGGCGCGCCGCTGCCGCTCGAGCCGGACACGGACGTGCCCGAACTCGGCCGCT
>JAGTUV010000203.1 GCA_018224305.1 Gemmatimonadota bacterium | reverse complement strand
GTCCGCCTGCCGCCGGCGCGATCGACGGCCGCATCATGGCGCACGGAAATGCCACGGGCTTCGTGCCAAGAAACGCACCCTGGCGTGTGAAGAACTGTAGCCGCGTGCCATCCATCACGGCTACGGATCCCTCCGCCATTGCAAGGCCGGTCGGGCGCTGAAGTTCGCCCGGGCCGGCGCCCTGCCGGCTGAAATGCCCCGCCAGCCGCAGCCCGGCCGGAGACCGCTCGACGATGGCGACGCGGCCAGTAGCATCCAGAAGGTATATCGTATCACCGGCAATATCGAAGTCGCGGACCAGCCCGATATCATCGCCGGCGAGAGAAGTCGCCGTCAGACGCACGACATCACCGGCCGGCCGGTGTCTGGTCCCCTGCCCTGCACTGTCAGCACCGGCCGCACCGCAGCCGGTAGCGAGGCAGAGCAGGCCGACGCCGAAGAGCCGGCGTCTCAACGTTACCACCAGCCCTGTCATTCTTCCGTCAGCGCGCGCGCACATGCCATCGCCGCGAGATGGAATTCCAGGTCGCAGATTTTCCTGTGGAACTCCCACATCGCCTCGACCAGGCACTCGTTGTACTCGGCCCATGCGTCGTCCATGCACGTCGCAGCCGTGGCCGCGCCTGCCGCACGCGGGAGACTGACGGATGCGATGACCACGACGACGGCCACACACAGCGCCGACGCCCGAGCGCATAGCCGGTGGTACGCTCCGGAACCATGATTGCACCTTGTCCAGCTGTTCACCTGCATGGTGTCCCCTCACTTTCTGAAGTGTCGTCTGTTAGTGAGCCGACGAGGATCGGGATCCGGTCAGGGATTCTCGCTGCTACCGTCTTCGTATGCGTTCTTGATATCACCGAATGCAGACGCGGTGCAGACTGCTACCTGAAGCTCCCAGTTGAGGTCACAGAGCGCCCGGTTGAACCAGCTCGTCGATTCCATCAGGCACTCGTTGTATTCCGCGAATGAGTCGTCAATGCACTCCTTCCACGTCTTTGCGCCCTGCAGGTCACGTGGGACCAGCAGGAACAGGACGGCCAGCAGGCCGACCGAGGCCAGCACGAGCGTTCGACGCGCGCTGCCTCTCATGACACGTTCTCCAGACATGTTTCCTCCGTTGTGAAGTTGGCGCCCGGTGCGCCGGTACCGTTGCGACCGATGTCCCGATCCCCGCACGGTGACTCCAACGAAGGCACGCGATACGCCGCGTTTGTGACAGCGGCAACTGATTGTGTCGTAATGACATGGCGAAACAAGTAGCCGCGGCCTTGAACAGTTCGGACCCGTTCCGGTCGGTCGATGAGCGGAACTGACCGCGGGCCCGTTCTACGACTCCTCCTCGCGCCTTGCCGGGCGGGCGCTTCCGGCCTCTCGGTGCGGACCCCGGATTTCTGAATCACATCGCCAGCATGCACCGGCAACGGCGGGATCGGAATAGGTGGATGGGACAACATCGTGAGGCGGAGTGGACCGTGGAAAGTGGAAGGGCGGCCCCCGTTGATCGGGGACCGCCCTTCGGTGTGGCGCGGCCGGTCAGCCGAACGCAGCTATCAGTTGTCGGCAGCGCGCGGCGAAGCGGCGGCTCCGGGCTGACAGGGCGGCCATGGGATCTGACCCATGTTGCGCTTCTCGCGGGAGAGCCGTTCGGGGTGCTCGGCTGCGAGGTAAACGAGCATGGCGGCGAGAGTGGCGTTACTGCGGATATCCTCCTCGACGATCTTGTCGAACGTATCGCGGTTGGTGTGCCACGTGGAGGTTCCGTAGTCCCAGCTGAGTGCGCTCAGGTTGAAGGCTGGCGCACCGGCACAGACGAACGAGACGTGGTCGGTGCCGCCTGTGCCTGGCGTGCCGGGCAGCTGGAGATTGATCTGACCGGAGAGCTGGCTGGGCAGGCGAGCGAACCACGAGCCGAAGGCTGCGCCTGCATCGACGAAGCCGGACATCGAGATGTTCTGTACGCGGCCCGTCCCGTTGTCCTGGTTGAAGACGGCCTGAATGCCATCGACGATCTGCGGATTCATGGCGACGAACCGTCGTGACCCGTTGAGCCCCTGCTCCTCGCCGCCCCAGAGGGCGATGATGACGGAGCGTCGCGGGTTGGGATAGGTCTGTCGCAGGATGCGCATCGTCTCGAGCATCATGGATGAGCCGGTCCCGTTGTCGGTGGCGCCGGAGCCGCCGTCCCACGAGTCGAAGTGTGCGGACAGCAGTACGTACTCGTTGGGGAGTTCGGACCCGCGCACCATGCCGATGACGTTGTGCATCGGCACTTCACCGAGGTCCTGGGACTCTGCGGTGATGCGGACGACCGGCCCCTGGTTGTTGGCAGCGAGGCGATAGACGAGGCCGTAGTCCTCACAGCTCAGGTCGAGCGTCGGCGTGCGAGTGGTAGTGGTGCCGAAGATCTTGTTCACACCGAGGTCATTCGACCAGTTCGATTCGAGAATGGCGACTGCGCCATTCTCCTCGAGGAGCGCGCGCAAGTTGCGCGGCTTGTTGGCCCCGAATGCCTGCTGGGCCGCGCGTCGGTCAGCCGCGAGTTTCTCGGCTGCATTTGCGGGGCCCGGCTCACCCTGCGGCTGTGCGCCGCCACCGAAGCGACCTCCGCCGAAGCTGTAGGTCTGGCCGTACTGCTCATAGTGGCGCATCGGCCGGCAGGTCGGCTGCGGGAAGCCCGCGGCGACGATCCTTCCGTTGACCGAGGGCAGCCACCGCTGGAAGTCGGCCTCCGATTGGAACGATGGTATGGCGATGACCGCGGCTTCGACGGCGCGGCCGCCGGTGCCGGGGCTCCAGGCCAGCATCGTGCCCTCCAGCGAACGGACCCGCGGACTGATCAGGTCCACGTGCGTGATACCGCGGCGCCAGCCGTTCCAGGTGCCGTACTGCTCCGTGCGGGCATTGACGCCCCAGCTGTTGAGCGTCTTCACCGCCCAGTCGGTGGCGTTATCGTAACCGGGAGTGCCGGTCAGGCGGGGGCCGATCGAGTCCATCAGGGTTTGAGCGATCTGCATGACCTGGGAGTTGTTCATGCCGGCTTCCCAGATGTTGCGGAGCACGGGGTCTTCAACAGCCCAGGTCTGGCCGGACGCCGGGGCAGCGCTGGCGAGAACCGAGAGGGCTGCCGCGAGGCAGAGTGTGCGACGTCGCATGGGAGTAACCTCTTCGTGTGATGTGGGAAGTACAATATAGAGAGACGCCCTGGGGGAACGTTTCGTTTAGAGGATCAGGGCGCAAGGAGGAATCTCCCCCGGTGCGGGCGCGGCCGGGCATGCGACCGTACTACGGCACGGGCCGGGCCTGTCCGAGGGATACCAGGTTGGCCAGCAGGCGGAAAGCGCCGGGCACCGCTTCGGGCAGCTGGCGGAAAAGTGCGAGACCGGTATAGACGTACCAGCCGTCGCCGACAGGCGCGACGACGAGCGAACCCGTCTGCGCGGACTCACCGGGATCGGCCATCGAGAGCAGCGCCTGGTAGCGGTCGTCAAACGTGTCGAGGAAATACAGGCCGCGTTCCTGCACCCAGCCGCCGAAGTCGCCCGGGGTGATGCGGTTGGGCCATGAGAGCGCCGGGTGATCGGGGTCGATCAGCGCTACGGCGGCGTTCTCATCCGTGACGCGTCCGTGCGGGCGCGTCATGGTCGCCGGGTAGGGCATGAAGCCGCCATCGACGAGTTCGTACTTGTTGTACTGCACGATGAACGTGCCGCCGCCGCGGACATAATCGATCAGACGGTCGTTGCTGATGATCAGGTCCGGGCGTACTTCGTAGGCGCGGATCCCGGCGACGATCGCGTCGAACGAAGCCAGGTCACCGCTCGCGAGCGCAGCGGCGTCGAGCGTCTCGACCGTGGCGCCGAGCTGCCGGAGTGCCGCCGCGCCATCGTCGCCGGCTCCGTCGATGTAGCCGATGCGCAGGTCGCGGGCAATCTGCACGGGGAAGACAACTGCGCGCACGACGGCCTGGCGGTAGAGCGGCTGCGGCCGGATATGCGGATAGTCGATGTGCGTATACCCCACGCCGTACACGCGTCCGGCGCTTTCGAACCTCGCGCGCAATGCAGATTCGCCGATCGCATCCACAGGCGGAGTGACATCGAACGCTACCGCGCGCGACTCGCCGGCGCTCCGCAGCATGACATCGACGGCGGCCGGCCGTACGCTCCAGCCCGGCGGCGTCTCGAGCCGCAGAACGCCGCTCATGCCGTCACGAGCTGCCTGTACGATGACGGTCACGGATCGCGGTGAACTGGCTCCGGCCGGAATCACGGCGACATGCGGCTCCACGGACACCGCAGCGGCCGGCACAACGAGCAGCGGCCGCCGCAGCTCACCGAGCGCCTTGTCCACTACGGCAAACTCAGCCGCACGCCGCAGCCGGATCTCTGCGCCCGGATCGAGCGTGATATCGACAGCGACGTCGGCGGGCTGGAACGGCAGCGCACGGACACTGTCCGCCACACGCTGCCACGAATACATCGCGCCTGTGCGTGCGGTGCGCAGGAAGTACGGCTGTGTCGCTACGGCGGTCTCCGGCACGCTCACGTGAAATGTGTGCGTGGTGATCGATGATGGTGCGAGTCGAACCATCACGGCGGAACGGTCCGCAGTGTAGTGCCAGCCGTGCGGCAGTTGCGGGGTG
>JAGTUV010000202.1 GCA_018224305.1 Gemmatimonadota bacterium | reverse complement strand
GTGTTGATGGGGGTGGGTGGGGAAGTGGTGGGTGGGATGCACCGCCGGCCCCGCACCCGCGCCCTCACCCCCGCCCTTCAACACTCCCACTCCCGCTCCCTCAACCATTTCGTGCAACGTGAAACGCGACTTTCTGAGCATACCTGATTTCGACAGAGATGAGCTGTACGAGATTCTCGAGCTTGCGCACCGGCTGAAGCGCGGCGAGTACCGCGAGCAGCCGCTGGCGGGGAAGACACTCGGGATGATCTTCGAGAAGAGTTCCACGCGGACGCGGGTGTCGTTCGAGGTCGGCACGTACCAGCTGGGTGGGCACGCGCTGTTCCTCTCATCACGCGACATTCAGCTCGGTCGTGGTGAGCCGATCCGTGACATGGCACGCGTGCTGTCCCGCTATGTCGACGGCATTATGATCCGCACGTTCGCGCACTCGATGATCGAGGAGCTGGCAAGCTTTGCGACCATACCCATCATCAACGGACTGACCGACCTGCTGCATCCATGCCAGGTGATGGCGGACGTCATGACCATCCAGGAGAACTTCGGGCGGGACTTGAGCGATCGCACCATTGCATGGATCGGCGATGGCAACAACATGGCCAACTCGTGGCTGAACGCGGCGTTCCGTTTCGGCTTCGAGCTGCGCCTGGCGTGCCCGGAGGGATACAGGCCGGATCCTGCCACGCTCGAACGCGCGCGTGGCGCCGCGAATGTCATTGTGACGGCGGATCCGTCTGAGGCGATCAGGGATGCGGACGTCGTGAATACGGATGTCTGGACGTCCATGGGACAGGAAGAGGAAACGCAGGCGCGGCTGAAAGCGTTTGCGGGATATCATGTAGATGCTCAGCTCATGTCTCTCGCATCGGAGCACGCGATATTTCTGCACTGTCTGCCCGCGCATCGGGGCGAGGAAGTGGCAGACGAGGTGATGGAGGGTCCGCAGTCGCGTGTATTCGATGAGGCGGAGAACCGGCTGCATGCGCAGAAGGCCATCATGGTTCGGCTCATGGGCGGTGCACCGGGCCGCACCGGCAGCGCATCGAACGCGAGGTGAATTAACTGATGGGGGTGGAATGGCGAAGGAACTGAAGCGCACGCCGCTCTTCGAGGAGCACCGGCGGCTGGACGGTAAGCTGGTGCCGTTTGCGGGCTACGAGATGCCGGTGCAGTACCCGTCGGGCATCCTGGCCGAGCATCAGGCCGTGCGCGAGCGAGCGGGCGTCTTTGATGTTTCGCACATGGGCGAGCTGGAAGTGCGCGGCGGCGATGCACTGGGCTTCGTGCAGTATATAACGACTAACGACGCGAGCCGGCTCGAGGTCGGGCAGGCGCAGTATTCGGCATTCTGCGGTCACGACGGTGCAATGCTCGACGACTGCATCGTCTACCGCTTCGAAGACCATTACATGCTGGTGGTCAATGCATCGAACGTCGACAAGGACCGTGACTGGATATCGCAGCACACCGGCCGGTTCGACACGCAGGTGATCGATCGTTCCGAGGAAACGGGACTGATCGCACTGCAGGGCCCGCGATCGCAGGCAATCCTCGCGCGCCTCAGCGATGCGGATCTCGAGAACATCCGCTATTACCACTTCATCGAGGGCACGGTGGCGGATGTCCCAGCCGTGATCAGCCGCACGGGCTATACGGGCGAGGATGGCTTCGAATTGTACCTGCCGGCGGATCGCACTGCCCACGTCTGGCAGCAGATTCTGGAAGCGGGAGGGCGCGACGCGATTCTGCCCGCTGGTCTCGGAGCCCGTGACTCGCTGCGCCTGGAGATGGGTTACGCCCTGTACGGTAATGACATCGATGAACGTCGCACGCCGCTCGAAGCCGGCCTCGGCTGGGTGACGAAGCTGGACAAGCGCGAATTCATCGGACGCGACGCGATCGTGAAGCAGAAGGAGTCGGGCATCCGCGAACGTCTGGTCGGCTTCATCTGCCAGGAGCGTGGGTTCCCGCGTCACGGGTACGCGGTACAGATCGACGGCGAGGTGGTGGGCGAAGTCACGAGCGGCATCGTCAGTCCAATGCTGCAACAGGGAATCGGCATGGCGTACGTCCCGGCGGAGACTGCCCGGCCCGGTACCCGCATCGACATCATGGTGCGTGACAAGGCGATCCCGGCGGAGATCGTACGTCCGCCGTTCTATAAGGGCGGAACCGTCCGCAAGTGAGCAAGGCACGGAGTCCCGCGGTCACGGCGGCGTCGATGGCGCCGCTTCGCATCGCCGTCGTGACAGTGTCGGATGGAGTAGCCGCCGGCACGCGGACGGATACGAGCGGAAGCGCGATCACTGCGTGGATCGCTGCACGAGGCAGTGTTGTCGCCGAGCACGAGGTAGTGGCCGATGCGGCGGGACGCGTCTCCTCCGTGCTGCTGTCCCTCGCCGGCCGCGACGATGTCGACGTGATCCTGACGACGGGCGGCACGGGCCTCACCGCCCGCGATGTTACACCGGAAGCAACCCGCGTCGTGATCGAGCGGGAAGTGCCCGGCATCGCTGAACGTCTCCGCGCTGCCGGCGCGACCAGCACCCCGTATGCAGTGCTCTCGCGAGGCATAGCAGGCCTGCGCGGCGCGACACTCATTGTGAATCTGCCCGGAAGCACCGGCGGCGTTCGCGATGGTCTGCGTGTTCTGGACGAGGTCATCGACCATGCCGTGCAGCTGCTGCGCGGCATCGACACCGAATCACACGACCCTGCAAATGGCTGAAACCGTACTCATCACAACGCAGGAGTTGGAGCCCGCGGTGCGTCTGCGCGATGCGTTCCGCGATGCCGGCTACGGCGTGGAACTGATCACGCCCGGCGAGCGCGTTGCCGATGTGCCCGATGCTGCTCTGCTCGTGCTCACGGGCGCCCTCGAAGAACGTCAGGCCCGCCGCCTCACGCGTGAGGCGATGGAACAGGACGGCCTGCCCGTGATCGGTCTGTTCGACACGGACAGCGCCATCACACCGGATGCGAAGCAGCGGTTCGGCTTGCATGAGGGTATTGCGAAGCCGGCGGATCCCGCGGAGGTAGTGCTCATCGGCCGCCGCCTCATCGATCGAGGGCGCCTGCGCCGCGTGACCGGCATAGTCGGCGAAACCGATCCTATGGTCGAGACGCTCGAGCGTGTCATACAGATCGCGCCCGTAAGCTCGACCGTGCTCCTGACCGGTGAGAGCGGCACCGGCAAGGAACGCGTCGCACGCGGGATCCACGCGCTGTCACCTCGCAGGCACAAGCCGTTCATTGCTACCAACGTTGCGGCCATGGCGGAGACGCTGCTGGAGTCCGAGCTGTTCGGCCACGAGAAGGGGGCGTTCACGGGCGCCGTCGGCCAGAGGAAAGGATTCTTCGAGCTCGCCCATCGTGGCACTCTGTTTCTGGATGAGATGGGCGAAATGCCGATGGCCACGCAGACCAAGCTGCTGCGTGTGCTCGAGGAACAGCGCTTCCGCCGGCTCGGCGGCGAGACGGAGATCGCAGTGGATGTCCGCGTCATCGCCGCCACCAACCAGCCGCTCCGGCAGCTGGTCGAGGTCGGACGGTTCCGCCGCGATCTCTATTTCCGCCTGAACGTGCTGCACATCGATCTGCCGCCGCTGCGCGAGCGACGCGCCGACATACCACTGCTCGTCGAAGCGTTCATTCGCGAAGCGAGCAGGGAGCACGACCGGCCCCGCATTTCGATATCGTCCGAAGCGATGGCCATACTCACCGGCTACGACTGGCCCGGCAACGTGCGCGAACTGCGCAACCTCGTCGAGTCCATGGTCGTGCTCGCGCCAGGACAGGTCATCCGGCCTGAGGACATACCGCCCGATATCCGCGATGCACGGGGCCGCTCACGACTGCTGCCCGTGCCCCTCACGCGATCGAATGCTGGTGACGAGCCATCGGGCACACCCCCGGAACTCGAATTCATCTTTCACACGCTCGTCCAGTTGCGCGTGGATGTCGAGGACCTGCGTCACCAGTTCGATGAATATCGTCAGTCGCACGCCGAAGTTCAGAGCGGCTTCAGCGGGCTCACACTGCCACCGCCGACCGCGTCCACACGCATGCACATCGTGGACATCGAGCCCGAACCGACGGCGGAGGACCTCGCCGCGGAACATGATGTGGTCGTGTTCCGGCCGGGTATGACACTCGCCGATCTCGAGAAGAATGCCATTACCGCTGCGCTGCGGGAAGTGGCCGGAAACCGGCGCAAGGCCGCTGAGATGCTCGGCATGGGCGAGCGGACTCTGTATCGCAAGATCAAGGAGTACGGTCTCTGAGCGGTCCGTGTTCGATGTGCCGAGGGATGCAGGGGGTCAGGGTTGGCGGATGCGCGAGCGAATTTGTGCCCGTTCGTTTTCGAGTCGCACAATGGTCTGCCGCCACTGTTCGCTCTCCTGCATGCCGTACCGCACCGTCATCACCTGTCCGAAATCGATGCTGGTATCGAAGCCGTAGATGGCAGTCTGCGTCTCCTGCTGGTCGAGACGCTGGCGGCCCCAGCCGCCGGTCAGCGGGATGATCAGCGACGGCCGCAACAGGCGGGACTGATACACGATCTGCAGATCTTCCGGCTGGAATGACGCATCGGGCTCATAACTGAAGAACGAGACCAGAACCAGTTCGGGCTCGCCCATCGTCATCTGTGACGCTTCCTCACTGCGGCTCATACGCAGCGACGTGAGCCGGTTGTACGTGTCCGGAGCCGTGAGCCTGATCACCGATTCCGTGAGCGGGGTCACCTTCACCAGCACGGCACCGCTCCGCAGCGACACCGTGATGTCATCCTGACGCAGCGTTCCGTATCCCGCAGCGACGAGCGTATCACCGGCTTCCGATGGCGTTGCGCCCGGCGCAGGTGTCGGCATCGTATTCGCCGCGCCGGCGCTATCGCCGGCGCCGGCGGTCCCGGCCGCGCCGGAGGACGCGCATGCGGAGACGACACAGGCGCAGAGCACACCCGTTGCCAGGGCGATTGTCAGTCGATTCTTCACTGGGTCAATCTCCGGTCAGCAGATGTTCGAGGCTCTCCATAAGCGCATCGCGCCCTTCGCCGGTCGTCGATGAGAAGCCGATCACCTGATCCGCATCAATGCGGAGCAGGGCGGTCGCGGACTCCAATCGTTTCTCGCGTTCGGCCGGCTTCAGCTTGTCGATCTTCGTGAGCACGATCAGCGTCGGCATCTCTATGCCGCTGAGGAACTCGATCATCCGGAGGTCGTCCGGCGTCGGCTCGTGCCGCGCATCGATCAGCTGCACGACACCCAGCAGCTCATCCGTTCCTCTCAGGAACCCCTCGATCAGCGGCCGCCACGCTTCACGGACCGGGCGCGGAGCACGGGCGAAGCCATAGCCGGGCAGATCGACCAGGAAGAAGTCATCGTCCGCGCCGTCCAGTTCGGCGCGGATGCGGTAGAAATTGATCTCCTGTGTTTTGCCGGGGCTCGCCGACACGCGCGCAATCTGCTTGCGGTGGCGCTCCAGCACGCGGTTGATCAGGCTCGACTTGCCGACATTCGAACGCCCGGCGAACGCGACCTGCGGAAGCGTGCCGGGCGGGGCCTGGCCGGGCCGGGCGATGGCTCCGGCGAATTCGACTGACTTGAGTTTCACTGCTTGTCTATGCTTCCTTCTTCTTCGTTTCGGGATGCAGCACGAGGAGCGGCGGCACCGTGTCGTGCACGGACTCGCGGGTGACGACGACCTCTCGCACATCGTCGCGCGACGGGATGTCGTACATGACATCGCGCATCACGTCCTCCAGCACGGCACGCAGCCCGCGCGCGCCCGTGCCTCGCTCGAGTGCCTTGCGTGCGATCGCGGCGATCGCCTCGGGGTCGAACGTGAGCCGGATCCCTTCCAGGTCGAACATCTTGCCGTACTGCTTGACCAGCGCGTTCTTCGGCTCCTGCAGGATCCGGATCAGTGTGTCGTCATCGAGCGGGTCGAGCGTCGTCAGCACCGGGAGCCGGCCGACCAGCTCCGGGATCAGCCCGAAACGCAGCATGTCTTCCGGCTCGACCCCGCGCAGTGCGCTGACGAGCGAATCCTCGCTCGCGTCGGTATCGCCGAAGCCGATGCGCCGCTGGCCGCGGCGCTGCTCCACGATCTTCTCCAGGCCGTCGAACGCGCCGCCGCAGATGAAGAGGATGTTGCGTGTGTTGATCTGGATGTATTCCTGCTGCGGGTGCTTGCGTCCGCCCTGCGGCGGCACCGAAGCGACCGTTCCTTCCAGAATCTTCAGCAGAGCCTGCTGTACGCCTTCGCCCGATACGTCCCGCGTGATCGACGGGTTCTCCGACTTGCGCGCGATCTTGTCGATCTCGTCGATATAGACAATGCCGCGCTCGCACTCGGCGATGTTGAAGTCGGCTGCCTGAAGCAGCCGCACCAGGATGTTCTCGACGTCTTCGCCAACGTAGCCGGCTTCCGTCAACGTCGTCGCATCGGCGATTGTGAACGGCACCTGCAGCACGCGCGCGAGCGTCTGCGCCAGCAGTGTCTTACCGACGCCGGTGGGCCCGATCAGCAGGATGTTCGACTTGTCGATCTCGACGTCATCGAGGACGCCGTGATGGTTGACCCGCTTGTAGTGGTTATAGACCGCTACGGCCAGTGAGCGCTTCGCCTGCTCCTGTCCGATGACGTACTCGTCGAGGATGTCCTTGATCTCCCGCGGCGTCGGCACGCGCGGCACTGCTTCCGCCGCTTCGCGCTCCTCCTCCTCCGCCAGGATCTCGTTGCACAGCGAAACACACTCGTTGCAGATGTAGACCGATGGGCCGGAGATGAACTTCTTCACCGACTCCTTCGATTTGCCGCAGAAACTGCAGCGCAGGTGCTTTTCGCTCGGCATGGGCCGCCTACCTCTCGTGCTTGTTCTCCTTGACCGCGTCCGCCACCACTTCTCCGCGATGGGTAACGACGTGGTCAATGATACCGTACTCCACGGCCTCGACCGGGCTCATGAAGCGATCGCGGTCGACGTCCTCGGCGATGCGATCCACCGTCTGGCCGGTGTGCTCCGCGAGGATCTCGTTGAGCCGCTGACGCGCATAGATGATCTCGCGTGCCTGAATTTCGATGTCCGCCGCTGTCCCCTGACTGCCGCCCTGGGGCTGATGGATCATGATGCGCGAGTTCGGCAGTGCACTGCGCTTGCCCTTCTGCCCGGTCGCCAGCAGCAGCGACCCCATCGATGCGGCGAGGCCCATGCACATGGTCGAGACGGGGGCGCGCATGTACTGGATCGTGTCGTAGATCGCGAGGCCGGCGTAAACGGACCCGCCGGGCGAGTTCAGGTATAGATAGATGTCCTTCTCGGGATCCTCGGCCTCGAGGAAGAGAAGCTGTGCGATGATGATGTTGGCGACGTTATCGTCGATGGGAGTGCCGAGGAACACAATGCGATCCATCAGCAGCCGGCTGAAGATATCGTAGCTCCGCTCGCCG
>JAGTUV010000201.1 GCA_018224305.1 Gemmatimonadota bacterium | reverse complement strand
CGTCGCGTGTTCGATTCGCGGCCGGCCGTGCTCGTGACGGGAGCGTCGAAGGGAATCGGCGAGGCGTGCACGCTGCGGCTGGCACGCGATGGGTTTCGCGTATATGCGGGCGTGCGCCGCGATGCCGACGGGATGGCGCTGATCAGACAGGCCGGCGATGCCGTCACTCCGGTGCTGCTCGACGTGACGGATGCCGCGCAGATCGCCGAGGCGGCTGAACAGATCGACAGTGAGTGCGGCGAGCGTGGGTTGCAGGCACTGGTCAACAATGCGGGCGTCGCTGTGGCTGGACCGCTCGAGTTCCTGCCGATCGCCGAACTGCGTCAGCAGCTCGAGATCAATGTCACGGGACAGGTTGCCGTCACGCAGGCATGCCTGCCGCTGCTCCGCCGCGCGCGCGCGTCGTCAAAGGGTGATCACCGTGCGGGCCGCATTGTCTTCATGAGCTCCGTTGCGGGCCGGAGCTCTCTGCCGTTCATGGGGCCGTATGCTGCGTCCAAGTTCGCACTCGAGGCGGTCGCTGATGCGCTCCGAATCGAACTGAAGCCGTTCGGCCTGGCGGTGTCACTCGTGGAGCCGGGCGTCATAGCGACGCCGATCTGGGAGACGTCGCGCGACCGCGCCGAACGCAACATCGCTGAGATGCCGCCGCAGCTCGACGAGTTCTACGGTCGAGCGATGGACGCGCTGCGGTCACGCATCGACTCGATGGGCGGACTGCCGGCCGAGCGGGTGGCGGATGTGGTGGCGCATGCGTTGACGGCGAAACGGCCCCGCATCCGCTACCTCGTCGGGCGCGATGCCCGGCTGCGGGTCGCAATGCAAATGCTGCCGGACCGCCTTCACGATGCGTTGATTGCGGCGGCCGTCAAGCGGATGTGAGCGGTCTCACCTCACGAGAGCCGACGCGTCGATCTTGAATATCCCCGAGAGCATGTCGCTCGCGTACACGTGCGTGCCCTGGTGCACCACGCCCCATATGAACGTGTTGCCCAGCAGGGATACGCCGATCTCGCGGTCCATCCGGCGCAGATCGCACGGCCCCTTCGGCGAGCGCTGCGCCGGCGTGCACGTGCCGAGATCACCACGCACGTCGATCGCGCGAACGCCGCCGTTGTAATACGCGGCATACAGCACACCGCTCGCTTCGTCCATCCAGAAGTTGTGCGTACCGGCGCCCGGCAGCGAATACATCGCCACCTGCTCCGGCTGGGCCGGGTCGCTGATGTCGATCACATGGATGTCACCGCTCGCCGTCCTGCCACCGACGCTGCCGGGCCCCTCCTCGCCGAGGAATAGGTAGCGATTCTCCTGCGCGTCGGGATCGTGGAACCACCACACGTTGTGGATGTTGCCGCTGACGGGGATGTAGTTGGCGATCTGCACCGGGTCCGCCGGTGTCCCGCCCATGCCGCCGCCGCCGATATCCCAAAGGGTGACACCGTCATGCCAGAGCGCGGTGAACAGGATGCCGTCGCGCACGAAGACGTCATGCACGTATGGACGTCCCATGGTGCGGGCCAGTACCTCCACCGGCTGTGCGGGATCGGTGATGTCGACGATTACGAGACGAGCGGGCTGGGCGCCCGGATCGATGGACAGAAACGCGTAGTGGCGACCATCCACACGGCCAAGCTTCACCGTGTGCACGCCTGCGCTCGTGTTCGCTGACGTGAACGTCGAGATGTACGCCGGGGCGGCGGGGGTGGAGCGGTCGTAAATGCGGATCGAGCCCATTGCGTACTCGGTGGCGATCACGAGGAGCGCGCCATCATCGGAGATCTGCACATCACCGGTCGTACTGGCGTTGTCGATAATGAGCGAGTCCGTGAGCACGGGCGTCGCACCGGCGACGTTCCAGACGAACACCGCGTTGCCGGGCGCACCGCGGTTGCCCCACGTGCTCGTGTACGCCCAGTTCCCGCGCACGGCCACCTCAGCGGTGTAGCGAGCATCGATGACACCGTGACCGAGCACGGGCAGTGTGTCGGCCGCAGGAGACGGCCCGGGATCCGGGTCCGGATCGGGTCCAACCGCGTCCGAGCCGCACGCGCCGAGCATGACTGCCGCCAGCGGCAGTACCACACAGAACCGTATTATCCCTGCCAGCATGCTAGCCTCAATGTTCATGGATCGGCGCGACGGCCGTTGCCGCAACACCGTATCTGCCCATGCGCGCCGGGTGCCATCCCGCACGCAGCCGTGCACCCAGACTCACGGTCCAGATCGTTTCACTGCCGTAGAACTCCCGCGGATCGAACAGGCCGCCCGTGGTCTCGGTCACGTTCGACACCGACCCTTCGATGAAGGGAGCGATGGCAAACGAGCGGAACGTGGTCGCGCGCTCGACACGTGCCGACGCTATCGTCCATTCCGTGATGCCGAGCACATGACCGCCGGCGTGCGGCCACGGCGTGCGGAAGCGGTCAGCCAGCCGATCCTCTTCCGGGCGCTCCGCACGCTCGAGTCGCAGGGCGGGTCTCCAGCCGTTCAGGTCGAGTGCCGCCTCGGCCAGCACGCTGCCGAACGAGAAGACGTCGCTGCCAGCGTCCACCTGTGTCGTACGGTTCCATTCCGCGAGTGCGTACACCGCGCCAAACTCATGCTCGCGCTCGTAGCGCGCCGACGCGCTCCACTTCCGCTGGTCCCAGCCACCGCCAACCGGCAGCTCGGGCGACTCGATCCATGCATGACTCGCATGAAGCTCGATGCCGCTCACCGGCAGCAGCGTTACACGGCCCGCCCACGAGTCGCCGATACGATCCAGAGAGCCCGTGTCCGTCGCATCGAGCGGCTCGTTGCCGTTGAACAGGCCCGCTTCCATGATCACCGGACCGATGCTGATCCCGGCGATCAGCGTCAGTCGCTCGAGTACCTGGCCGAGGTGATGATTCACCGGGAACTTAACGAACGGTCTCATCATCGGGTCATCCGTACCGAACGGCACGAATCCGCGGCCGGCGGCAATGGATATTGCGCCACCGGCAACGCGCTGCCGCGCGGTCAGCATCAGTTCGTGCAGGTACGTATGCGGATGGCGGCGGTCGGCATACCCCTCACCGTGCGCACCCGCACCCAGTTCGCCACGCTTCAGTGTGAGTCCCTCGAGACTGACAGCGGCATCCAGCCGCAGCGCACCGCCGAGCGCGGACGCCATGCCGAGCAGTGTCGGTTGCGTCAGGTACGCTTCGGTCTTCGACGAGCCCACAACGATCGGCGTGATGTGCGTGCCGAGCGGCACGGCGTGCGCCCCAACGGCCGCCCGGAACGCCGGCTCCGCAGCAGGGGCATCATGCCCCCCCGCGTGTTGCGCCGTTGCGGATTCCCCGCCCATCAGTACGATCATCGCCGCGAGTGCGATGGTGATGCGAAAGCATGACCGGTTCATATAGCTCACTGAGAACGTTCAGCGGGACCCGTTGAGTACACGCGCCCGGGGCGGCATGATCCTTGACCCCCCCCGGAACAGGGTCACGAAACCCTCAAGCTCCCCCAGCCGGAGGATCGCATCAGCCTCGACGCCATCGTCGTCGGTGCCGGACCGAACGGACTGGCCGCAGCGGTCACGCTCGCGCGGGAGGGCAAGTCCGTGCTCGTGCGCGAAGCGGCACCCGTAATCGGGGGTGGCACGCGCACCGAGGAGCTGACGCTGCCCGGCTATCTGCACGACGTATGTTCGACGATCCACCCGATGGCCGTCGCATCGCCGTTCTTCCGGCAACTGCCGCTCGCGCAGTACGGTCTCGAGTGGGTCCACACGCCAACGCTGCTCGTGCATCCATTCGATGATGGCAGTGTCGTGACCCTCGAGCGCACCATCGACGCGACGGTAAACGCACTGGGGAGTGACGGGCCGGCATACCGCGAGCTGGTCGAGCCGTTCGTCGAGGACTGGCAGGACCTCGTGCACGACACGCTGCGACCCATCCGCTTCCCGCGCCGCCCGTTCTTCATGGCGCGCTTCGGCATGCAGGCGCTCCGCTCCGTGGACAGTCTCGTACGCTCGCGCTTCCGCAACGACTCCACCCGCGCGATGTTCGCCGCCGTTGCGGGTCACTGCATGCTGCCGCTCGACTGGGTTGGAACCGCATCGTTCGGCCTGATGCTGTGCATCACGGGGCACGCCGTCGGCTGGCCGCTGGCCCGCGGCGGCTCGCGCCAGATCTCGCATGCGCTCGCCGGGTACCTGCGCGAGCTGGGCGGCGTCATCGAGACCGACGCGCCCGTCACCGACCTCGCGGAACTGCCGCCCGCCCGCGCGATCCTGTTCGATGTCACGCCGCGTCAACTGCTACGCATCACCGGCGACACCCTGCCGCCGCGCTACCGGCGACAGCTCGAACGATTCCGCTACGGGCCGGGTGCCTACAAGATCGACTGGGCGCTGTCCGGTCCCGTGCCCTGGCGCAACGCGCACTGCTCGGAGAGCCCGGTTCTGCACCTGGCCGGTGGCTACGACGAAGTACTCGCCTCCGAACGGGCGCCCTGGGACGGCATCGATGCAGCGCGGCCGTTCGTGCTGTTCGTTCAGCCATCTCTGTTCGATCGCACGCGTGCGCCCGCGTCGGGAGAGGTAGCGTGGGCGTACTGTCACGTGCCGAACGGGTCCACGACGGACATGACGGCCGCCATCGAGGCGCAGGTCGAGCGTTTCGCGCCCGGCTTCCGCGACCTCATCCTGCACCGCAGCGTCATGACGCCCGCAGACCTCGAGGCTCACAACCAGAATCTTGTCGGCGGCGACATCAACGCGGGCGCGCAGCACCTCGCCCAGCTGTTCTTCCGGCCGGCTCCGCGCTGGAACCCATACGCGATCCCCGACAGCGACATGTACCTCTGCTCCGCGTCCACCCCGCCGGGCGGTGCTGTACACGGAATGTGCGGCTACCACGCGGCGAATGCAGCTTTGGAGCGAACTTTCCGCTGAACGGCCGGTTCATGGCACAAACGGGCGCCGCCGCTGTAGATAGACTGTCGAGACACGCATCCCTGTAGTAGCCGGAAAAGACGGTCATGAGCGACGTCGATCAAAAGCTCCCGCGCCGGATCGCATCCGCGGCGGGTCCGCGCAGATATCTCACCCGCTGGCAGGTCATCGTTTCCATCATGCTGATCGCGTTCGGCGGAGCAGCCGGTGCCGCGCTGCTGCTGCTGCCGGGTGGAGTGCAGCCGGAGAGTCTCACATACACGGAGCTCGTTGCCGCATTCGATGCCGGACGCGTCGAGTCCGTCCAGATCGGGTCGCGCGACGTGGTTCGTGGCCGGTTCGTGAACAGTGCGCTGCCTGCCGGCGAGTTCGACTTCCTGAGCGTATATCCGACCGCGTCGGCGGAACTGCTGGTGAGCCGCGCGGAGGAGAGCGGTGTCGCAGTGAGGTTCCGCTCACCGCGCAACACGGAGCTGTATCGAACGGCGGCCACGGTTTTCCTCCAGGTCCTGCTGTTCGGCGCGCTCGGCTACTTCGTGTACGCACAGACGCGCGGTCAGAACGGCGGCGATGTCGGTCGCGAGGGTCACAGCGACACCACGTTTGACGATGTAGCGGGGACGCAGGGTGCGGCCGAGGATCTGCGCGAGGTCGTGGACTTCCTGCGGAATCCGTCCGCCTTCGCGGCGCTGGGGGCGCGCGTGCCGAAGGGCGTGCTGCTGGTCGGCCCGCCCGGCACCGGCAAGACATTGATGGCGCGCGCGGTCGCGGGTGAGGCGCAGGTTCCGTTCTATCAGTTGAGCGGTTCGGAGGTCACCGGCTTCATCGTCGGCCTGGGTGCCCGCCGCATTCGCAGTCTGTTCGCGAAGGCGCGCAAGAAGGGTGGCGTGATCTTCATTGACGAGCTGGATGCGCTGGGTGGTACGCGAGGTCGCAATCGCTCGCACAACGAGGACGATCGCACACTCAACCAGTTGCTGGTCGAAATGGACGGATTCGCGCCGACGGCGGGCGTTGTGGTGGTGGCGGCGACGAACCGCCCTGAGGATCTCGATGATGCGCTCACGCGGCCGGGCCGTTTCGATCGTCACGTGAATGTCGGGCTGCCGACGGCGGATGGCCGTGAGGCGATCCTGCGGCTGCACGCGGAGCGACGACGCATACCGCTGGCGCTCGACGTCGACCTCAGGCGACTGGCACGACTGACGCCAGGCTCGAGCGGTGCCGAGCTCGCCAATCTGCTCAACGAGGCGGCGATCTTCGCAGTGCGCGGTCATTCGCCCACCGTCGACTGGAGCCACTTTGAGGCAGCGCGCGACCGCATGCTGCTCGGCAAAGAGCGTGTCGGGTTCCGCGCGCCGGATCGCGAATGGAAGATCGTTGCGTATCATGAGGCGGGTCACGCCGTGGCGGGCGTGGTCGCGTGCCCGGACGACGGCCTTCACAAGGTCACGATCCAGCCGCGTGGTCGCGCGATGGGCGTCGCGCATTTCTCACCAGACGACGACCGACATCTGCATCCGAAGAGTTACCTCGAGGCACAGATCATCAAGGGACTCGGCGGACGCGTTGCGGAAGAACTCATGTTCGGCGCCGATCACGTGACTGGCGGCGCGGAGAGCGATCTGGTGCACGTCAACCGTATTGCGCGCCGGATGGTCTACCGCCTCGGCATGTCAGCGAGTGGCTCGCTGCTCGTCCATGACGATGAGGCGGGTCCGCTGAGCGGCAAAGTGCAGGCACGCATGGACAGTGAGGTGCAGGCCCTGCTGACGCGGTTGTACGAGCGCACGCGCGAGCTGCTCCAGCTGCACCGGCCGGCCCTCGACGCACTGGCCGCCGCCCTGCTGGAACGCGAGACTCTCGATGGTGGGGAGGCCATGGCGCTGCTCGAACAGCACGGCGTCGACATCCGTCGCACGGCGGACGTCTGACATGATGCTCCGCATGATGGCAGGCTGCGCAGCACTCGCGGTGATGGCTGCGTGTCAGCCGCGCACGGATACCAGCGCGTCGAGCGCCATCCCGCGCACGGCGCCGCGCGACACCATCCACATCGACCAGCTTCGTGGAATGGCTGGCGGGAGCGATCCCGCGGGCGTTTCTGCTGCGGAGGCAACTGGCCGGACTCCATGGGGTGTCGCAGGGTCAGCCTACCGGCCGGCGGCTGCACCGATCGCGCTTCCCGGCGTTCCGCGCGAGTTCCGCGGCGTCTGGGTTGCGACGGTGCACAACATCGACTGGCCGTCGCGTCGCAACCTCACCACTGCACAGGCGCAGCAGGAGCTGATCCGCATCTTCGACACGGCGCGCGACCTCGGATTGAACGCCGTCGTCTTCCAGGTCCGCCCTGCCGGTGATGCACTGTACGAATCCGCCATCGAACCGTGGTCGGACTATCTCACCGGTGAGCAGGGCCGTGCGCCCGTTCCGTACTGGGATCCACTGCAGTTCGCAATCGACGAAGCGCACGCGCGCGGTCTCGAGCTCCACGCGTGGTTCAACCCGTTCCGCGCAGGGTTCGTTGCGAAGAGAGCGCCGCCCGCGGCGAGCCATGTGATCCGGCGTCGTCCCGATCTGGTTCGGCAGTACGGCACGCACTACTGGATGGATCCGGCCGAGCCGGACGCGCAGAAGCAGGCACTGGACGTGATCAGCGATGTCGTCCGACGCTACGACATCGATGCGGTTCATCTCGACGATTACTTCTACCCGTACCTTGAACGCGATGCACAACGTCGCCTGATCCCATTCCCCGACGACGCGACATGGCGACGGTACGGGGTGCAGACCGGCATGAGCCGCGCGGACTGGCGCCGCGCGAACATTGACCAGTTCGTCGAGCAGCTCTACGGCACTGTGCGTCTCATCAAGCCGCATGTCCGCGTCGGCATCAGCCCGTTCGGAATCTGGCGGCCGGGTCATCCCGAGTCCGTGCGCGGCCTCGATTCCTACACCGAGCTGTACGCGGACTCGCGCAAGTGGCTGGTCAACGGGTGGGCCGACTACTACGCGCCGCAACTGTACTGGAAGACCTACGCACCGCAGCAGGACTACGCCACACTGCTGCAGTGGTGGTCCGATCAGAACCCTCACGGCCGACACATCTGGGCGGGCAACATCCCCAACAGCATCAGCGGCGCCGCGCGCGGCTGGCGCGCGACGGAGATCATCGAACAGATCCGGCTCACCCGCGAGCAGGCCGGCGCGACCGGTAACATCCATTTCAGCGCGTCGTCACTGCTGCGCAATCCGGATGGCCTCGGCGATGCGTTCCGCACGCGCGTCTATGCCGAGCCGGCGCTCGTTCCTTCGTCACCCTGGCTTTCGCCCGGACGGCTGCTGCCGCCTGATCTCACGCTCACGCAGGACGGCGCAGCGAATGCGACGGTCATACGTCTGCGACCGGATGCGTCGGCGCCCGCGACCTGGGTGGTGCACGCGCGCTGGGGTTCGACGTGGCGCACGCGTCTCATCCCGGGCCGTACCCACGAGGTGCGCGTGGAGTGGCTGAACGGGGGACCGCCGGACGTCGTTGCGGTGAGTGCGGTGGATCGTTCGGGTGTGGAGGGTCAGCCGGCGATCTACCTGCTGGATCGCTGACGTTCGATGAGGCGTGCCGGGTCGCTGACGTTCAAGGAGGCGTCGGGTCGCGGACGTTCAAGGGGCGTCGAGTCGCGGACGTGTCGCGCGACGTGCTGAACGCTGATGGGTTGCCGCCTGGTTCAAGCCCGCTGATGCGCCGCGCGTCGCAGGCCTGAGGCCGATTTCGCGGGCGGTGCCGGCTGCGGCGAAACGGGGAGCACCAGCACGGGCACATCCTCCACCGGCGCTGTCGAACGGCGTCGGCGCAGACGCAT
>JAGTUV010000200.1 GCA_018224305.1 Gemmatimonadota bacterium | reverse complement strand
GGCGCGGTCGCGCCGCGTGAGCTCTTCTTCGCACCCGTCCGTGCCGTTCGGCGGGTGATGGAGAAGGAAGGGAAGCAGATCGGCGACTACGATCTGATCGAGGCGAACGAGGCGTTTGCCGTGCAGGCGCTTGCCGATGGACGCGAACTCGGGTGGGACTGGGACCGCGTGAATGTGCACGGTGGTGCCGTTGCGCTCGGCCATCCGATCGGCGCGTCAGGCGCCCGCGTGCTCGTTACACTCCTGAATGCAATGCGCAGGCGTGACGCGCAGACCGGCCTCGCAACGCTCTGCCTGGGCGGCGGAGATGCTGTCGCACTCTCGGTCGAAAGGGTCTGACGATGAATCATGTGCTCACTCACATCCGCCGTGCGGCGGGTGTCGAAGTGCTTGTGAGCGTGCCGGCCCGCCGGGTCTTCGCCGTCATCACGTTTGCCCTGCTGACCGCGTTCAGCGCACACGTCTCCGCACCGCTGCCCGGCACGGCCGTGCCGGTCTCGCTGCAGACGCTTGCGGTGTTGATGTCGGGAATGCTGCTCGGCCCGGCGCTCGGTGCGGCTGCGCAGACGGCGTACCTGATGGCTGGCGCCGCGGGGCTGCCCGTGTTCGCAGCGGGACTCGGCGTCCCGTATCTGTTCGGCCCGACGGGCGGGTATCTGCTCGCGTTTCCGGCTGCGGCCGCGGTGGCGGGTGCGGTTGCCGTGCACGCGCGAGGCGGTGTGTTCACTCAGGCCGCGCTACTCGTCCTCGCGGGTGCGCTCGCGACGTTGACGGTCTACGCGGGTGGCACTGCACAGCTGACGCTGCTCACGGGCGATGCGTCCGCCGCCGTTCGCATGGGCATTCTGCCTTTCATACCGGGTGATCTTGCGAAGCTCGCGATTGCAGTCGTACTCGCACTTCGCATCCGTCGTCGAACCCTCGGGCTCCTGTAGCCCGGGGGTTTCTGGTTAATGCGCAGCCGCGCGGCGGAATGGGTCGGCGGCATCGCGCGCATCGTGGCGTGGGCTGGGCTGACGGTAGCCCTCGCGATCGTGTTCGTTCAGTTGCTGTCGCTCCTGCCGTTTCGAGCGGAGCATGGCCAGCTGGCCGGGTATATCGGGATGACCCTCGCCGCACTGGCGGCAGGCGCGATACTGGTTCGCGGCGCAGACGGACGGTCACCGGTCGCCATCGGTATCGCAGTTTCCAGGCACACGCCGCGCGAGGTCGGCGTCGGGGTGGTGATCGGTGCAGCAGGTCTTGCGGTCGCTGCCATCGCCCTGCTCATCAGCGGCTCACTGAGGTATGGGCCGCAGGCCGGCACGGCCACAGGCTGGGTCGCGACGGTGAGCGTGCAGGCGGGCCTGTTCGCGGTCTACGCGCTGTTCGAGGAAGCGTTGTTTCGCGGATACGCCTTCCAGGTGCTGGTCCGCGTGGGCGGCGCGGTGTTCGCCATTGTTCTGTCGTCGTTGCTGTTTGCGCTTGCGCATGGCCGGAACCCGTCGATGGGGACCTTCGCCATGATCAACATTTTCCTGGCGGGAACACTGCTCGCGGTCGCGTACCTTCGGACGCTCAGTCTCTGGTTCGCGACGGCGGTGCACCTGGGCTGGAACTGGGCGATGGCCACCCTGTTCGATTTGCCGGTCAGCGGACTGACCACGTTCGACACGCCGCTCTACCAGCCGTCGGTGGGCGGACCCGGGTGGTGGTCGGGAGGCGCATTCGGCCCGGAGGGAGGGCTGGTGGGCACGATCGGCTTTGGTGTCGCGCTGCTGATGATCCTGCGCTGGAAAGCCGTGCGCCCGGATCCGGCGGTGATCGCCGCCCGTCCGCTCGTTCTGACTGAAGAGGAGCCGTAATGCCGGATAGAATGAGAGTCGCGGTGGTCGGTGCCGGCACGATGGGCAATGGCATTGCGCACACGTTTGCGCAGCACGGCCATCAGGTCGCGCTGATCGACATTGCTGCCGCCCAACTGGAGCGCGCACGTCAGACCATTGGCGCGAACCTCGAGCGACAGGTGAAGAAGGGAGCACTCACCGGCGAGCAGCGTGACGCAACGCTCTCAAACCTCGAGACGACGACCGAGCGCGAGCGCGCAACGGGTGCGGGGCTGATCATCGAGGCCGTGCCGGAGAATCCCGCGCTCAAGGCGGAGATCCTGCGATCACTCGACCCACTCGCGGGCGACGCCATTGTCGCGTCCAACACATCCTCGCTGGCGATCACCAGCCTCGCTGCGAGCGTCAGCCGGCCCGACCGGTTCATCGGCATGCACTTCATGAATCCGGTTCCCGTCATGAAGCTGGTCGAGGTGATCCGCGGCCTGCAGACATCAGATGACACGATGAACACCGTGCTCGATGTCGCGCGCGGACTCGGGAAGACGCCGGTCGAGGTCAACGACTTCGCCGGGTTCGTTTCCAACCGCGTGCTCATGCCGATGATCAACGAGGCCGTGTTCTGCCTGATGGAAGGGGTGGCGGAGCCGGAGGCAATCGACACGGTGATGAAACTCGGCATGAACCATCCCATGGGACCGCTCGCACTCGCCGACCTGATCGGGCTCGACACCTGCCTGTCCATCCTCGAAGTGCTGCAGCGCGACATCGGCGATGACAAGTACCGGCCGTGTCCCCTGCTGCGCAAGTACGTCGCCGCAGGTTGGCTTGGACGGAAGACGGGTCGAGGGTTCTACACCTACGAGGCCGCGTGAGCACGACCCCCGAGATGCTGGAGATCCGCGGCCTCGCCCGCGATTTCGCCGCGGCGGAACTGCGTCCGCATGCGGAGCGCTGGGATGCGGACCGCGCACTCGATGATGGTGTGCCTGCAAAAATCGCAGAACTCGGATTCTTCGGTATGCTCGTGCCCGAGGACAGCGGCGGCATGGGATTCGACCAGGCTACGTATCTCGGCGCGCTCGAGGAACTGGCATGGGGTGAGCCTGCGACCGCACTGCTCGTTGCACAGACGGTCATTGCCGCGGATGTGCTCGTGCGATTCGGCGGCAGTGATCACCAGACGACGATCGCCGACCTGGCCGCCGGCAACAGGACCGGCTGTATCGCATTCGCGCCGGATGCCAGCGACGGCTACGCCGACCCGGGCGCGTCGGCCGTGCAGCATGCCGACGGCTGGAAGTTCAGCGGGTCCTCCCCATGGGTGACGAACG
>JAGTUV010000199.1 GCA_018224305.1 Gemmatimonadota bacterium | reverse complement strand
GTAATTGTAGTACACGCCGCCCACCGTCTTTACCGCCGCCTCCGTCTGGTAGCGGTGGTGGAGATACAGCGGCACGAGCGCTTCCTCCATCATGGCGAGCGGGCGGCCGCTCCGTATCGCGCGCTCGCCGAACCGGTCGAGCGCGGCCGCGCGCACGCGCAACATGCGGTCGAGTTCCTCCACCGCGTTCGCGCCATTGTCCCACAGGTGCGTTTGCGGATGCGCACTGCCGACGGGTCGCGCGTCCTGGTCGCTCAGGAACGTCAGTCCCCGGCGTGCGCCGTCGGCGAGTATCGAGTCGAGCGCGGCATGCTCATTGACGTGGTCGGGAAAATCCTGGTAGCCGTACGCAACCGCGAGCTTGTCCCAGTCGCCGATCCTCTGGTCGTATGCGTTCGACAGGTCGATGCGGCCATCGCTCGTCAACTGCACGTACGGGTGCGGGTAGTCCATCACGCTCGCACGGCCGCCATCGCCCTGCGCACTCGCAATGTAGTTGTGCGCGATGCCGATCGTGTGACCGATCTCGTGCGCGCTGAGCTGCCGCAACCGTGCGAGCGCCATCGCCTCCAGCTCCGGCGGCACCTCGTCGCCCGTCACGTACGGCGAGAGCAATCCCTCCGCGAGCAGGTAGTCCTGTCGCACGCGCAGCGAACCGAGCGTGACGTGCCCCTTCAGGATCTCGCCCGTGCGCGGATCACTCACCGAGCTGCCGTAGCTCCAGCCGCGCGTCGAGCGGTGCACCCACTGGATCACGTTGTACCGGATGTCCATCGGGTCCGCCGTATCCGGCAGGACCTCGACGCGGAACGCATTGCGATAGCCGATGGCCTCGAACGCCTGCGCCCACCAACGGCCGCCCTCGATCAGCGCGCTCCGCACCGGCTCCGGTGTTCCGGGGTCCAGGTAATAGATAATCGGCTCGACCGCATCGCTCACGGGCGCCGAGGGATCGACCTTCTCCAGGCGGTGACGCGCGATCCAGCGCGTAGTCATCGACTCACCGATCGGCGCAGCGAAGTCCATGTAGCTCGTGCCGAAGTAGCCGGCGCGCGGGTCCGCCTTCCGCGGCGTATAGCCGGTCGGCAGTTCGACGAAGCTGTGATGCTGCCGCACGGTCAGCGCATCCGCCGTCGGCGTCACACTCCGCACGAGTCCGCCCGGCGCGTCGCTCGTGAACGTCAGTGTGACTTCGACCTCCGTGTTCTGCGGGAACCCCTTCGTGCGGTTCATGTAGAACGCGCTGCGCGAGCCATCGAGCCGGAACGTGCCCTGGTTGGTTCTGCGCAGTGTGCCGATCACGCCGTGTGCATCGCGCAGGAAGAATTCCGTGGCATCGACGAGCACGCGGCCGCCCGATTCCGCGCCGACCGTGAAGCCCCAGATGACGGACTGCGCAAACGCATCATCGACCGCCTTCCGCTCGGCTGCGCTCTCCGTCGTCGCACGGTAGGAGTAATTCCGCTGTACCATCATCACCTTCGGACCTGTGCGCTCGAACTCCACCACGTAGCGCGGTCCGAGGTCGCCGCGATTGAGGCCGATGTCGTTGTGACCGACGCCCGCCGGCAGCGACACGTAGTAGAGGATCTCCTGGTTCAGGCGCGGAACCTCCAGCCACATCTTCCCATCGCGCTCGTTCCAGTAGAGCGGCATGAAGCCGTCGATCTGCTGCATCCCCGCGGTCTTCGCAGCGATCGTGGGTATCGATGCGGTGGTATCGCTGCGCTGCTGGGCGAACGCCTGAACTGACGTTAGACTTGTCAGCAGCAGGATGACGAGCGGGACATGGCGCGTGACTGCGCGCATGGGGCCTCCGGGTGATGTCGTTGCGGGTACGCCGGACTTCGGATCGGGTAAGGCCTGGCCGGCGGCGAAACGTCCTGGGACGCGAACAATGTGTCGTTCGTCATCGCACGCCGCCAGCCCAGCGACTACATACTGCACCCCAGTCCGAATCGAGGTCATAATGAGAAGCGCCGCTGTCGCCCTGCTCGGCATGTTCGCCCTGAGTGCCGGCACCGCCGCCGCTCAGGACCAGCCGCCGCGCGACTCTGTGCCCCTTGTGATGCTCGATCGCGCCGCGAGCAGCAACTGGTACCTGCGAACGGTCACTATCGATGCGCCGCATGACACGATCGCCGGACGCATTCGCACTACGAACGGCCGCTATCGCATCGGTGATGAATGGGTCGACCCGGCAGCCATCCGGTCGCTCGAGCGACGCGTCGATGAAGGGAGCGGCGCGCTCATTGGAGGCCTCATTGGGGCCATTGTGGTGGGTGCAGCGGCCGAGGGGATGAGCCACTGGAACCGGCAGGACGACGGATCAACGAATTTCTTTGCTCTCGGACTGGGCGCAGGCGCGGGCGCGATGCTCGGCATGTTCACGGGCCACGCTATCCATCCCGGCCGTACAACCTGGGCGACGATCTGGCCCACGCCATAGCCGCGATCACCCCCGGGAAAACGCGATACAGTTTTCCGCCGGCAGGAGATTCTTTGACCGGCCCGCCGACCGACCCCTGGTCCCCCTGCCAGCTGCAATCGCCTCTCGGACGCCCACTTACATGCTTGCTGCGACCCGGCCGGCTGCTGGCCCGATAGTTCCAGACTTCGAGTCGACTCGCGGCGCGTTCCCGCACTCACCTGCGCCGCACATCCCCAAAACATTTCGGGAGCATGTCGATGTACGACGCCGACACCTATCTCGACGATGTGGCGCTTGATTCCCGCGAGAGCACTCCGTTGCGCTGGCCGCCGCCCGGCCTCGAGGCGCTCCAGGGTATCGCGTGGCGCGCGATCGCGCTGCTCGCCGCGGGCACGGGCATCATGGTGGCGCCTATGCTGCTCGCCGTCGCAGGCGCACAGAGCTTCTGGAGCACTGGCCTGTTCGGCGGCAGCTGGTGGGTACCAGTCGTGTCATCGCTTGTCGGCATG
>JAGTUV010000198.1 GCA_018224305.1 Gemmatimonadota bacterium | reverse complement strand
CGATCGATAGCGCATGGTGGCGAGCTCGTCGCGGATCTGCATCATCGCCGTCCATATGTAATCGAAGAACTGGATCTCTACGACGGGCTTGAGGCCGCGTGTGGCCATGCCGATGGCGCGACCGACGATATTGGCTTCGGCCAGCGGCGAATTGAAGACGCGGTTCGAGCCGAACCTCCGCTGGAGGCCGAACGTGCACTTGAACACTCCGCCCTTGCCCTTGACGTGCTCGAGCGCCTCTTCCCGACTGACATCGGCGATGTCCTGCCCGAAAACGACAATGCGTGGATCGCGCTGCATCTCGTCGCGCAGAGCGGCGTTGATGAGATCGACCATCGTCGTCTCGCCGCCTTCGAACTGCGGGTCGTCCTCCGTATCGAACTGCTCCGCGGTCGGATCGACATCAGGCGAGAAGAGCCATTTCATGGCGGTGTCGGGTTCCGGCTGCGGCTGCTCGATCGCGCGGTCGGATGCGTCCTTCACCTCCTGTTCGACCTCCCGTTCCAGCGCATCGAGGGCCTTCTCCGTTGCTATGCCCTGCTCGATGAGGTAGTGCCGGGTGATCACGAGCGGATCGCGGCGCGCGTCATCCTCGCGTTCGGCCTCCGGCCGGTAGAGCCGCTCATCGTCGGACATCGAATGGGAGTAGGGACGCACGACGTGCGCATGCAGCAGCGCCGGCCCCTTCCGTCTGCGGGCGTGCTCGATCGCGCGACCGCAGGCCTCGTGACTCTCGATCAGGTTCGTGCCGTCGAACTCCTCGATGTGGAGGTCGGGGAAGCCGGCCACGAGTTTGCTGATGCTGCCGCCCGCCGTGTTCACTTCAACGGGGACGGAGATTGCGTAGCCGTTGTCCTCGACCAGGAATACCACGGGCAGCTTCATGTTGGACGCGGAGTTCAATGCCTCCCAGAACTCCCCTTGCGACGTCTGGCCCTCACCCGTGGTGCAGAGGACCACCTCGTCGTCCTCGAACGCGTCGATGGCCGCACGCATGGCGTCGTCACGGCCGGCACGCATGCCGGCTTCCGCGCACCCGACAGCCTGCAGGTACTGCGTTCCCGTCGGTGATGATGTCGAGACGATGTTCAGGTCGCGGTGGCCCCAGTGCGAAGGCATTTGCCGCCCGCCGCTCGCAGGGTCTTCCGCGGCTCCAACCGCCTGCAGCAGGTGCTCGTATGGAGTCATGCCGAGCGCCTGGCTGAGCGCACGGTCACGGTAATAGAAGTAGAACCAGTCGGAGCCGGGACGGAGATGGTCTGCGACGGCGACCTGGACGGCCTCGTGGCCGGCGCCGGAGATCTGGAAGAAAATCCTGTTCTGCCTCTTGAGCAGAATCTCCTGATCATCCGTCCGCCGCGCAGCCACCATGGTGCGGTACATGGCGAGGAGCTGCTGCCCGCTCAGTGTCTGAGTCCCCCGCCTGGCGGCGGCCTTCTTCGTCTTCGTGGCCATGAACCCGTGATGCGCGGTGGTGATCCGGGGCGGCACAACCGGAAGGTGCGCCGCGACATGCAGTTGCTCCGTCAGGGCGACTGCGGACGGTAATTTACCCCCGACCCCGGGCAGCGGCCACCCCCGGCGGTCGCCGCCGTTTACAGGGCGCTCTTCGGAGGGCTATCTTGGCGGCGTTCACGCGCGTGTCAACCGACCCAGCGACGATTGCATTACACTTCGTTCCTCCGGCAGCTGGCCGGCCTCGCTCTCCGGGATCCCAGGCTCGTGCCGCTGCTGCTCGGCGCGGCCTGGCGCTTTCGTGCCCGGCACTGGTACCGTCGCGCGCCGTTTCTGCCACTGCCGCCGCCGGACTATGTGGAGTGGCGACTGCGCACTGCATACGGCGATGTCACCGAGGCGCCGCCCGCTGCCGAACTCGTCCGGTATCTGCGCTGGACGAAGCGCATGCAGAAACCATAGCGGTCGAGCGACCGTAGTCAGACAGACCGAGTCTTTCACGTCTGGCATACCTCTGTCCGTACGGGCCAAGCGGTGATGAAGAAGATCCTCACACTCATAGTGCTCCTCGCCATCGTCTGGGCTGTGCCCGCTCTGCGCAACCGCATCGGCCTGGCAGCGGTGCCTGTGCTGGAGAAGCTTGGACCGGCAGGCGAGAAGGCCGCCAATCCGTTCCGGCGCTGGGAGGCGCGGAATGAACTGTCGTTCTATCTGCGGATGATGAACGACGATCGCACGGAGGCGCGGGCGCTGCCGGACGAGCGCGACTTTTCGGAGTGGGTACGCCGGAGAATGCCGGAGGAAACCGGTATTGATCCCTGGGGCGGCAGCTACTGGCTGCGCCGGCGTGGCAACGAATACATCGTCGGATCGAACGGTCCCGACGGTGTGCGCGATACGCCCGATGACGTGACGCAGTCGGCGACGATGTAGCACGTGGTCGCACTTTTCACTCGAATCGCCGGCGCCCGGGTGCAGCAGTGAACCCGCGCACACAGAAGCTGCTGCTCGTGCTGGCGGTCGTGATCGTCATCGCAATCGTCGGCACCCTCCTGTTCCGGCAGATCCCCGAGGAAGTGTCCGCCCCGCTGTTCCTGCTGGTCGTCATCATCGAAGTCGTCGTGGCGCCGATACCGGGCGGGGCGGTCGGCTACCTCGGTGCGGCCCGCTTCGGATTCTGGCAGGCGTGGCCGCTGCTCTATGCCGGCAATGTGATCGGCACGATCCTCGTATTCTATCTGGCCCGCCGTTTCGGCGCGCCGGTATTCGAGGAGAACGTGGCGCCGAAGACCCGGGCCCGCTACAACCGCCTGCTCGACCATCATCCGGTTCTGATCTGGTTCGTGTACGCCATCCCGCTCGTGCCCGTGGACGTGCTGAGCGTGCTCGCCGGCCTGTCGGCCATGCGGCCGCGTCGCTTCTTCCTCATCGCGCTGACCGGCTACATCGTCTACACGGCGATCGTCGCATCCGTCGGGGCCACCCTCGCCGAGCACATCGGTGTCACGGACGCACTGTCGGTCATCGGCGCGGTGTTCTTCGCAGGGATCGTGTGGTGGCTCTGGACCCACAGCCGCCGGAGGGCCAGCGCGGCCGAGCTCGCAGGGCTGATCGAGCACGTATACCGCGTGGCGCTCACGGGCAACATAGCGAGCGGCAAGTCGGCCGTGGCGGACGAATGGGCCCGCATGGGGGCGCACATCATCGACGCCGATGTGCTCGCGCGTCGCGCGGTCGAGCCCGGTAGTGACTGTCTTCGCCGCATCGAGGAGGAGTTCGGCAGCGGCATCATCGCCGACGGCGCACTCGACCGTGCTGCACTCGGCCGCATCGTCTTCAGCGACGAGGGCCGCCGTCGCGCTCTCGAGGCGATCGTGCACCCGGAGGTCGAGCGACTGCGGGCCGCGGAGGAAGTCCGCGCGGCAAAGCGCGGCCGGAGGATCATCGTGCACTCGATTCCGCTGCTCTTCGAGACGGGCCTGGAGTCGACGTTCGATGTGATCGTGCTCGTGGACGCGGATGAGCACGTGCGCATGGAGCGTTTGATCGCTACTCGCTCATTGAGCGAAGCGGCTGCGCGTGCGATGATCGATTCGCAGGAACCTGCATTGGCCAAACGTTCGCGTGTCGACTACATCATCGACAACAACGGCACGCTCGACGCGTTGAAGCAGCAGGCGCGGGAAGTGTGGTCCGGGATCGTGGCGGTCGCATGAGGGTGGACATGCACCTGCACACACGCGGATCGTTCGACTGCCTGAGTGACCCGCTGGTCGTGCTCGAACGGGCACTCGCACAGGGCATCGACCGGATCTGCATAACGGATCACAACGAGATCGATACCGCTGTGGCCCTGCAGCGCGCCTATCCCGATCGCGTGATCGTCGGTGAAGAGGTGAAGACCGCGGAAAGTGTCGACATCATAGGCCTGTTCCTGACGGAAAAAATTCCGAAAGGTACGCCGGCGCGTGAGACGTGCGAGCGGATCCGTGCGCAGGGTGGTATCGTCTATGTGCCGCATCCGTTCGCGAGCGGGAAGGGTGGTGGCGGCGTGATCCTCGATTCGATCGAGGACCTGATCGATGCGGTCGAGGGGTTCAATGCCCGTATCCACGACCCGGCGTTGAACGAGCGGGCCGTGACGTGGGCGCGGGAGCGTGACATCCCGGTGGGCGCGGGCTCCGATGCCCATACTCCTGGCGAGATCGGTCGCGCGTGGGCGGAAGTCCCGCCGTTCGAGGGACCGGCCGAGTTTACGGACGCCCTGCGGCGCGGTACGATTCACGGCACCTCGTCATCGCGCATGGTGCACCTCGCGTCGACATGGGCCAAGGTCCACAAACGGCTGGTACGCACATGAACAGGGACAGAATGACTGAAAGCGGGATACTGCCGATACGCCGTGCGGCGGCGCGCCGGATCGTCGAGCGGATCGACGAGGCCGAGCGGGTCGTACTGACGACGCACGTCAACGCCGATGGCGACGGTGCCGGATCGGAGGCCGCGGTTGCCCATTGGCTGACTGCCGCCGGCAAGATCGTGACGATCGTGAACCCGACACCGTTCCCCGACATGTTCCAGTTCCTGATCGAGGACCCCACGATCCTCGCAACGGTCGGGAGTCCCGCGGCCGACCGCGCGCTGGCCGAGGCCGACCTGCTGATCGTGCTGGACACGGCGGAGCCCGCGCGCATCGGGAAAGTCGCGAAAGCTGCCGCGGACAAGACCGTGATTGTCATCGATCACCACGTCCATTCCGACACGATGCTCAATGGCCTGATGCTGCAGGATGTGACGGCATGCGCCACGGGCGAACTCGTGTTCGATCTGCTGGAAGCCGCCGAACTGCCGACACCCTGGCCGCAGGCGGTGCTCGAAGGGCTGTACACGGCGGTCGTGACGGACACCGGATCCTTCCGATTCTCCAACACGACGCCGCGTGCGCACCAGGTTGCCGGCGAACTGATTGCACAAGGGGTCGATCCGGAGCTGATGTACCGCAGGATCTACGCGACCGTCCCACTGCGACGTGTGGAGTTGCTGCGCAACGCGCTCCAGCATCTCGAGGCGGACGCCGAGTATCCGCTCACGTGGATCACCGTGGATCGCGACATCATGAAGCGCCTCGGCACGGGGTCCGATGACCTGGAGGGCATAGTGGATCACGCTCGCAGCATCGAGGGCACGGAGCTGGCCATTCTGTTCCGCGAAACGGCGGACGGATCGACCAAGATTTCGCTGCGCTCCGCAGGGGCGGTCGATGTGAATGCCATCGCCCGGGAGTTCGGCGGCGGCGGCCACGTCAAGGCAGCGGGGGCCCTGTTGTCCGGCCGGGTCGACGTTGCGCGCCCGCGCGTTCTCGAGGCCGCGCGGGCGGCCCTGCGCGAGGCTGGCCTTACCTTTCGCGCGCCGATCTCACCCGGTTAGATTCCCGGCGTCCATTCAAACCAGGTGCGCATGCAGCAGGGATATACGCCGCCCGATTTCTCCGAGGCACGCTTTCAGGATGCGCCGGACGCGCGCTTCGTTCCGGCCCCGGCCGATGGTGTTCTGCCCGATGACTTCTTCGCTACCTCCAACCTTCCCATCTATGTGAAGGCCGGTGGCGCGTGGCGTCTGCCCAGTGTCCCGCGCATGGACGGCGTCATCATCCAGGAAGGGAACAGTCTGCGCGTCGTCGAAGGCAGATACGTGCGCGCGGGCCAGCCCGTGGCGGTCGGCTACGCAGAGGATGGCAGCGAAGGGATCTTCGTCAACTTCGCCGGATTTCTCGCGGCCTCGAGCGGGACGGGCGAGTTCCAGTTCATGAGCAGCGAAGTCTCGCGCGAAAAGCCTGTCGACTACGCGCTCATGGCTGACCTCCTGCGCGCCGAAAAGGCGCGCGGCGGTCACATCGTGTGGGTCGTCGGCCCGGCCGTGCTGCACAGCCGCGGCCGCGATGTCATCACCTGGTTCATCCAGAACGGTTATGTCGGCGCACTGCTCGGCGGCAATGCCGTCGCCGTGCACGACATCGAGCAGGCGCTGCTCGGCACCACGCTCGGCATGGACCGGAGCGGACGGCCCGTCAGCGGCGGGCACTCGTTCCACATGCGTGCCATCAATCAGATCGCGCGCGCCGGTTCCATTCGCGACGCGGTGCAGCAGGGCGTCCTCACTCAGGGGATCATGCACGCCTGCGTCACGCATGACGTGCCCTATGTCCTCGCCGGCTCCATCCGCGACGATGGACCGCTGCCCGATACCGTCACCAATACGGTGCATGCGCAGGAAATGATGCGCGAACATGCCACCCGCGCGACCATGACCATCATGATCGCCACCGCGCTTCATTCCATCGCGTTCGGCAACATGCTGCCCGCGTACGTCGTCAACGAGGATGAAACACTGCGGCCGCTCACGACGATCGCCGTCGATACGTCCGAATTCGTCGTCAGCAAGCTCAAGGATCGCGGTACGCACCAGGCGTTCGGCGTCATCACCAATGCACAGGATTTCCTGCACGTGCTTCGTCATTTCGTAGAGCATGACCCCGTGGATGCCCACCAGCCAGGCCCGACATCCGGTCCCGCAGTCGCGCGCCCGGCCACTACAGCGGCTGCCTCCGCGCCGCGCGGAGGCGCAGCGTGAGCTCTGCACAATGGGCCAACATCGGTGATGATCCCGGTGCACTCCATGCACTCGTCGACCGGATTCCCGGGCATTCGCCCGTCGCCGTCATCGACTACCTGTGGCTGTTCCCTGCACGGCGAATCGCCATCGGTGAAAGCGTAGTCGTCGTCATTGGCGCATTCGCTGAGAACCGGGATCAGCGCCGTGTCATCACGGCTCACTTCACAGTCGCCCGCAACCGGAAGGGCGCCGCGACAGTTACCGCCCACTTCGATGAGCACGGATCCGCTCCGGTCGCTGCCGTGCCGCGCATCGTCCAGGGCGTGCTTCGCCGTCTCGGCGAGGATACCGACGCATCGCCCCGCGAAGAGCAGATCGATGGAGACCCGGCGCGCTGGGATGCACTCATCGTGGAACTCGGGGGCGCGCCCCGTGTGGAGGATCCCGCGGACGGCGTTGCCGACGCAGAGTCGGGCCTGCCGCACGACGCGCAGCACATCGCGGGTGTCATTCCGGGCACACCCATCGACCAGCAGGACCCCTCTCCCGCACGTCGCACGGATACACCTGCCGCTGAGTAGCGGCCGTGTCGATCGCGCGACGGGTTGTCGGGACGGAAGCGGTCAGCTATTAATAATCATTGTTGATTGGTCGCCGAAGGAGCGCCTGGATGAGCTTCGTACATCTGTTCCGCCGTTATCTCCGAGAGCAGGGCCTGCCGGTAACGCAGCAGAGGGAGGCGATCGCCGAGGTGGTGTTTGCGTCATCCGAGCACCTGTCGGTGGAGGAGCTGGAGACTCTGCTGCGCGAGCGAGGCGAGCGGATCGGTAAGGCGACGATCTATCGTACGCTCGAGATGCTGGTGAAGAGCGGGCTGGTGGAGGAGCACGATTTCGGTGAAGGCTTCAAGCGATACGAGCACCTGTTCGGACAGAAGCCCGTACGCGAACATCTGATCTGCACGGAGTGCGGCAAGGTCGCAGAGATCCACAGCCCGGAGCTGGTGCGGATGCAGGAGGAGGCCGCGCGCCGCCAGGGGTTCCAGCCGTCCCGTTACCGTCTGCAGATCTACGGTCTGTGCGCGGACTGCCAGGCGGCGGGTGCGGAGTTGCGGTGGGAGGGACTGAGTTGTCCGATCGAGACCATCCAGGGGTAGAACTTCCCATTTTAACACAATGCCGAATCGACGAGATGCTGCAGCGCCGGGTCGCGGCAAGCTGCGCGCAAATGGGTCAGTGGGAGGACAGATGCGGATGCCGGAATCTCTGCGGGAGCTCGACTGGGAGCTGCCGCACACGTTCATGGGGCTGGATGAGGTGGCGAGCGATCTGGCGAAAGCGAAGGTTGTGATCATGCCTGTGCCCTACGAGGCGACGACGAGCTTCGGGGGCGGCACCGGCAGCGGTCCGTCGGCGATCATCGACGCGTCCCGATACATCGAGCTGTACGATCAGGAGCTGGACACGGAGCCGGCGGATGTCGGCATCGCTACATTGCCATCGCTGATGCTGACGGGCGCGGGGCCGCAGGAGGCGCTCGAAGAGCTGCGGGCGGCCTACGATCGGGTGCTGGACGCAGCGCCGGGCCGTTTCGTGATCATGCTGGGCGGCGAGCACTCGATCTCGAGTGCACCGATGCTCGCATGGGCCGACCGGCTGCACACGGAGGGGAAGCGGCTCACGGTGCTGCAGTTCGACGCGCACACCGATCTGCGGCCGGAGTACGAAGGCTCACCCTACTCGCACGCGTCGGTGATGAGCCGGGCACAGGACCGGGTGGAGATCGTCGCCGTCGGCATCCGCGCCATCACATCCGATGAGATGCGTCTGGTTCGCAAGTCTGACAGCATCCACGTGTTCATGGCGGACAACATCCACACGGGCGACGGATGGATGGACGACGTGATGTCACGTCTGGGCGAGGACGTGTACATCACGTTCGACGTGGACGGTTTCGATCCCGCCCTGGTACCGTCTACGGGTACGCCGGAACCGGGTGGTCTGCAGTGGTATCCCGTGCTGAAGCTGCTGCGTCGCGTGTTCGACGAGCGGAACGTGCACGGCGTTGATATCGTGGAACTCGCGCCGATCCCCGGCCTGTCCGCACCTGATTTCCTTGTCGCAAAGCTCGCCTACAAGATGATCGGGTACAAATTCAACGAAGGCGGCTGATGTTCAACTGTTGAACGGAACGCGCTGTTCCTCCGGGTGGCGTGCCGCGACGGGACCGTCGGGTCTGGTATAGCGCCTGAAGAGCGGATGCAGGTCGATCGGATCGTCGATCGTGTAATCCTGTGGAACGAGGCCGCGGGGTGTGAGCAGGAACGGCCACGACTGACGTCCGCCCATGGCGCCGTGCGCGCCGATCTGATCATCGAAACAGATACAGAAATCCTTCTCGGCATCGTACGCGCCGAACAGGATGAGGTCGCCAGCGTTGCGCATGGCGGCGAGTCCGGCGATGGCGCGGCGGTCGACATCGCTCGACGCGTAGTCGCGCAGCGGATCGACGCCGGAAAGCACCTCCATGCTGCCATCGGGCATGATCAGGGCCCGGCCGCGCATCGTCTCGACATGTGCGCCGTCGAGCATGCGCGTCACGACACAGCCGATGCCGCTGTGCGCGACCAGGAAGTAGTAGAGGGCGCGGCGCTCGGGGTCGCGGCGGATCTCGTCGAACGAGAGCGGGTGTTCGGGCTGGGTCCAGTAGACGTGAGCGAGGGATGACGAATACGTGACGACGACCTGGGACTCCGTCGATTCGCGCACGGTCTCCGCGACGAGGGGGAACAGGTTGTAGTGGCGGCGGATCCAGCGGCCCAGGCCGAGGCCTGCCTTGCGGGCGGGCAGGCTGGAAGATTCGGACACGTGTTCGAGCTCCTGCACGAGGAAGTCCATGACGTCCTGGTGCTCGAGCGAATAGTCGCCGGTTCCGGCCATGACGAGGACGCCGTGAGTAGCCACGTTATCGATCGTTTCGCCGAGTGTCTCGCCGAAGCGGATGCGGTAGGGCACGGAAGGTGTCTGACCGTGATCGCTCAGGATGTAGAGGTCGTACGGCCGGCCGGGCGCGCGACGCAGCATGCGCAGGATGTGACCGATACGACGGTCGAGAGCGCGGACGCTGCTGAACGCCGTACGCGATCCCGGTCCGAAATGGTGTGCGAACTCGTCGTAAACGTTGTACGTCGTGTAGATTGATGGCGCGCCGGTATAGATATCGAGGAGCACTGCGAGCGTCTGGAGCTCGCGAAGGACTACGTTCGTGCCGATGTGAAGGAATGGCAGGTACCACCAGTAATAGGTGTAATCGCCACGCATCTGGCCCCAGAAGCGTACGACTTCCTCGCGCAGGTACTCGACGACGCTGTCGAATACCATCCGCACCATCCGGATGGGGTGGAGCAGCACCAGCAGGGCAACACGTCCGCCGCCCATCTTCTGAAGGAACCTTTGCGGTCGCTTGGCAGCGAGAGTGAAAATGGCGCGATCGGCGCCGCCATCGTAGATATTCACATAGCCGGAGCCGCCGTCGAGAATACCGGATTCAGGCAGGCGGTCGCGGATGTGCTGGACGTCGGCCGGCTTCGAGCCGATAATGACGCGGCGTTCGGACTTTTCGTAGAACCGGAACGCGGGAATGTCCGACTTCGTGCCGAAGAAGATGGCGGCCTGCGCTGCGGGCGTGGCGCTAGGCAGGCCGGCGGGAAAGCGTCGCAGTTCCCAGCCGTCGCGCTCGATGAGGCGGCGGAGCCGGGGCGCATAGCCGCGCTCGATGGCGCGTACCAGGTCTTCGTGCGCGAGCGCGTCGATCTGGATGACGACGAAGCCGCGCTCGTCCCGCTCGAGCCGGCGGCGGCGCTCGCCGGTGAACGGAAAGTACTTGATACGGTAATAGAAGCGATAAAGCGCGTGACGAAGCCGCTTCAATCTAGCCGGAGTTGACATGGACGGTTCCATAACGTTCGCCGCGGCCTTTGCCGCAGGCGTGCTGTCGTTCCTCTCGCCGTGTGTACTGCCGATCGTACCCGGCTATCTGAGCTTCATCACCGGCATGTCGCTGGATGAGCTGCGCGAAGATACATCCCGCCGGGCAGTAATAGTGCCCGCGCTGTTCTTCGTTCTCGGATTCACACTCATTTTCGTGCTTCTGGGAGCATCGGCCACGCTCATCGGGCAGGTCCTGAAAGTATATCAGGACTGGATCGCGCGCATTGGCGGCCTGCTTATCATCGTGTTCGGGCTGCACCTGCTCGGCGTGTTCCGCATCGGCACGCTCATGCGGGAGCGGCGCTTCCATCTCAGCCGTTCCCCCGCAGGCTATGCAGGCGCCACCGTCGCAGGTTTCGCGTTCGGCGCGGGCTGGACACCCTGTCTCGGTCCGATTCTCGGCGCCGTCCTGACCTATGCGCATGCGCGCGCGACGCTCGGTCAGGGCATGGCGCTGCTCGGCAGCTACTCGCTCGGCCTCGCCGTGCCGTTCCTGCTCGCCGCACTGGCCACGGGGGCGTTTCTCCGCACTTCGCAGCGGCTGCGCCGCGCGATCCCGATCATCGAGAAGGTATCGGGCCTGATGCTGGTCGCCATCGGCCTGCTGCTGGTGAGCGGGACGTTCACCGTGCTTTCCGGATGGCTGACGCGGCTGACTCCCGGCTTCATTCTCGATCGTATCTGATAAAACGACTGCGGGGTCCGGATTCGGACGCTGCGAGCCGACATTCGCGAGCAGACCGCTACGGTCCCGGGGGTAGAAGACCGGCGTTTCGCACTGCGGCAGGTGTGGCCGGCCGTTTCGCACTGCGGAAGGCGTGGCCCGGCTGGAAGAAGAATCGGACGGGGTGCGCGGCTCAGGCCTGCTGGAGCAGTTCCGGCAGTCGGCGCAGCAGTTCGCGCGGCTCGATCGGTTTCGTAAAGAAGTGGGAGCAGCCGGCCTCGAAGCAGGCGTCCCGGTCATGGGCACCGACGCGGCCGGTCAATGCCACGACGCGGATGCCGGCCATCTCCGGGTGCGATGTGATGTGGCGCGCCACCTCGAGGCCGGGGCGGTCCGGGAGTCCCAGATCGAGCAGGACGAGCGCCGGCATGCGAGCGGCGGCCTCGTCGAGCGCCTCTGCGGCCGTGCCGGCCTCATGCACTTCATAGCCGGCGTCTTCGAGAAGCAGCCGGAACGCGTGGCGCAGCAGGGGGTCGTCTTCGACGAGAAGGATAGCGCTGGAAAGATTGGTCATGCTGCCATTAACCTAGATGCCGCTGTGACCGGCGGCAAGCGGCTCCGCCTCGAGTCCTGCCTCGAGTCCCTCCTCGAGAAGCTGCCGCTTCAGCAGCCGCGCGTACACCCCATCTGCCGCGAGCAGGTCAACGTGCGAGCCGCGCTCGGCAATCACGCCCTCGTCCAGAACGAGGATTTGATCCGCTCCCATCACTGCACTGACGCGATGGCTGACTACAATGGATGTCCGGTCGGTCATCACGTCGCGCAGCCCTGCCAGGATCCGCTTCTCGGTGTGGGTATCGACGGCGCTCAGTGCATCGTCCAGCGCCAGGATGACGGGGTCACGAGCGATGGCGCGGGCAAGCGTCGCTCGCTGGCGCTGTCCCCCGGACAGGTTGACGCCCCGTTCCCCGAGCCGCGTAGCGAAGCCGAGTGGGAAGTCGGCGATCGTGTCCGTCAGCTGTGCGACATCGCTCGCCCAGCGCACCTGCTCCGCGCGGCCCGCTCCGTCCGGCACGCTCAGCGCGATGTTGTTCTCGATCGTGTCCGAGAACACGAATGCGTCCTGCGGCACCACGCCGATGGCCGACCTCAGTTGTTCGAGACGGATTCGCTCGATCGGCACGCCGTCGATGAGCACCGAGCCTTCCGTCGCATCGTAGCGGCGCGTGAGCAGCGCAATCACCGTGGACTTTCCAGCGCCGGTCGGACCGACGAGCGCGACGGTCTGGCCGGCATGGATGCGGAACGAAACGTCGCGCAGCACCCAGCGATCGGTGCCCGGGTATCGGAACGACACTGAGCGGAATTCGACGTCGCCGCGGATCGTGGGGAGGGATTCCGCGTGCACGGGATCCGAGACGGCCGGTGCGGACGTCATGATGCGGTTGATGCGTCCCATGGACGCGGCGCCGCGCTGAAACAGGTTGATCACCCAGCCGAGTGCGATCATCGGCCACGTCAGCATTGCGAGGTAGAAGATGAATGCGACGAAGTCACCACCCGAGATATCGCCGGCAATCGCCTGCTGCCCACCGAACCACAGTACGGCGAGGAGTCCGAGGCCGGTGAGGACGCTGAGGCTGGGGTGGAAGATCGCGGACGTGCGGGCGAGCGCCATGTTGCGTTCGAGGTACTCGCGGTTCAACTCGTCGAACTCCTCCTCCTGCGCCTCCTCCTGGTTGTACGCGCGAACGATGCGCACACCCGTCAGGTTCTCCTGCACCATGCTAGAGAGCACGCCGAGGTGATCCTGGATGCGCTCGGCCTTCTGGTGGATGACACGGCCGAAGTACTTCATGACGAAGGGCAGCACTGCGAGCGGCACGAGTGCGATCAGCGTCAGCGATGTGCTGTAGCTGAGCATGAACACGAGCGCGGCGGCCGTGCCGATGATCGTGTTCGTGAGATACATGATCCCCGGGCCGACCGCCTGCCTGACCGCCTGCAGATCGTTCGTCGCACGACTCATCAGGTCACCCGTGCGGATCGAGCCGAAGAATGTCGCATCGAGACGCATCAGGTGGCTGAAGAACGCATCGCGCAGGTCCGTCTCGATCCGCCGGCTGATGGCGTTCAGCAGGAGGCGCATGCCGAAGCGTGCGGCACCCGACAGCAGCGCGGCGCCAATGATCAGACCGGCAAACCGGAGCAGGTCCGTGCGTACGGTGGACGCGATGTAGAGTGAATCGATTGCGCGACCGATCAGCCACGGAACCAGAATACCGAAACCGTTGGACACCACGATGAGCCCCAGGCCGGCCAGAATTCCGGCCCGATAGGGGCGTACATAGGGGAGGACACTGCGTAGTTCTGACACGACCGCTAAGTAGGACACTGCACGGGTGCGGTGTCCGGAAAAAGACGTGGAAAACGCGCCGTTACGCGGTAACAAGCGGAACATGCAACGCGGCATATGCGTTGCACTCTACAGAGCGCGCGGAACGACATCCCGATGGAACGTAGGACGAGTGACCGCCCTGTTCAAGCGGATGATGCCTGGAGGCAGTGATGGCGATACGAAGTGCTCGGGCGGCCTGGCTGCTCGCGATGCCGCTGATGATGACGATGGCGGCGTGTGCCGGCGATGACGCCGATGACCGTACTGCGCTCAGGGACGATGAGTTGACGCGCGAGCTCGATCTGGCGTTTCGGGCGGATACCATGCCCGTCACGTTCCAGGACACAGTGATCGGCGTCGAGCCGACGCCCGACCCCGAGCCTCAGGTCGCCCCTGCTCCGCGGGTTACGCCTCCGCGACAGCCGGAGCGCACCCCAGCTCCGACTCCGCGGCCGGCACCTCGACAGGAGGCGCCGAGGCCGGCGCCCGCGCCGGAGCCGCGCGTCGTGACGTCGACCGTGCCCATGGGCACGAACATGTCGCTGACCTTGAACCAGACGCTGTCGACCGAGACCAATCGCGTGGGCGATTCGTTCACAGCGACGCTGCAGAGCCCGATCCGCGATGGCAGCGGCAATGTCCTGATTCCGGCGGGAGCGACGGTGCGGGGCCGGCTGACGGGCGTCAACAAGAGCGGGCATGTGGGTGAGACCGGTATCCTGAAGCTCGCGTTCGAGGCCGTCTCGTTCGGCGGACGCAGCTATGCGATGGACGGCACCGTGGTGCGTGCGAACCCGCAGCGTTCGAACCGGACTTCGACGCAGTCGCAGGTCGGCAAGGTTGCCGCGGGTGCGGCAGCGGGCGCGATCCTCGGCCGGGTCGTCGGCAAGGACACCAGGTCGACGGTGAAGGGTGCAGTCATTGGTGCCGCAGCTGGCACCGCTATTGCCATGGGTACGGCTGATGTGGATGTCGTTCTGCCGGCGGGGTCGTCAATGGATATTCGCTTGGACTCGCCGATCGAGATACGGAAAACCGTGAGCTGAACTGCCGGCGCTTTGGCGCGGGCGTCGAGAAGAGGGTCGGAGCAGTTGCTCCGGCCCTCTTCTTCTTAGAATCCCGCTGCGACCCCGCCCGTCCGCGGATCCGGCACCGCGGTCCACATTCCGTCCCGCCGCAGGATCGTAGGCGCCGTTCCGATCCCTCCGCGCGCCGTGACCGTATGCCCCATCGCCTCCAGCGCCTCGATTACGTCAGCCATGAGCCCCTCCCGCTCGAAGTAGAGCACATCGGGGAGATGCTGATGGTGGATGCGCGGCGCGTGCACGGCGGTGCCGACATCCATGCCGTAGTCGATCACATTGGATATGACCTGGAAGACGGCGGTGATGATGCGCGGTCCTCCGCGCGCGCCGGTGACGAGCAGCACACTGTTGTCCGAATCGAGCACGATCGTCGGGGTCATGGCGGACAGCATCCGCTTAGCGGGCTGCACCGCATTCGCCTCGCCCTGTACGAGTCCGAACATGTTCGGTGTGCCGGGCTTTGCCGCGAAGTCATCCATCTCGTTGTTGAGCATGAAGCCGGCGCCCGCGACAGCCACTGAGGAGCCGTAGAGGCCATTGATCGTGGTCGTGAGCGCGACGGCGTTGCCCGCGGGATCGACCACGGAGAAATGCGTGGTGTTCTCCGGCTCGGACCGCTCCCTGAGGCCGGGGCGGACGGAGAGAGACGGTGTCGCAGCGGTACGATCGATCGTCGCCCGCAGCCTGCCCGCGTACTCGCGCGATACGAGCATGTCACGCGGGAACTGTGCGAATGCCGGATCTGCCAGGAAATGGTTGCGGTCGGCGAATGCGCGACGCATGGCCTCGCCCGTCAGGTGCAGGGCGGGCGCCGAGTGCCAGCCGAGGCTGTCGAGCGCGTAGCCGTCCAGGATGTTGGCCATGATGGCGAGCGTAATGCCGCCGGACGATGCGGGCGGCATCGAGATCACGCGGTGGCCGCGGTAGTCGAATTCGACCGGCTCGCGCCATTCTGCCCGGTATCCGCGCAGGTCCTCGTGCGAGATAATGCCGCCGCCGCGCTGCATCTCGGCCACGATGAGGTCCGCGGTTTCCCCCTCATAGAAACCGGCGGTGCCCCGCTCGGCGATGCGCTGGAGCACACGGGCAAGGTCCGGATTGGTCCATGCGGAGCCGGCCTGGAGCGCCTCGCCGTCCGGCAGGAACAGCGCTGCCGAAGCAGGGAACTGCCGGAGGTCGGATGCGGCTGCGCGGATGGAGCCGGCCAATGCTGAATCGACGATGAAGCCATCGCGGGCCAGCGCGATGGCGGGTGCGAGCAGGTCCGCCCACGGCTTCGAGCCGAACCGGTTGTGCGCCTCCCACAGGCCCATGACGGCGCCCGGCACACCGGACGCGAGGTGGCCGATCACCGAGCGGTCGGTCAGTTCGCCCTGCGCGTCGAGGAACATGTTGCGGCTGGCAGCCAGTGGTGCCTTTTCACGGAAATCGAGCGCGGCCGTGGAGCCGTCCGCCATCCGGGTCACCATGAACCCGCCGCCGCCGACATTGCCGGCTTCGGGGTAGACGACGGCGAGCGCGAATGCGGTAGCCACGGCGGCGTCCACGGCGTTGCCGCCGTCGCGCATGACCTGCACGCCGACCCCGGTTGCGAGCGGGGCATCCGTCGCAACCATCGCGTTGGCTGCGGACGTGGGGACGACGTCAAGCGTGAACGGCCAGCTCGCGGGGATGCTGGCGAAGTGGTCCGCGACCGGGGCTGTCTGCGTCGTGGAACAGGCGTTCAGCGCGAGAATGACGAAGGGGATCAGCTTGCGCATGTGAATTTCGACCTCGCGAGAATGGAACTGTGGCGTCGGATATGTCTATTACATAGGGGTATCCTGCAGGAAGCAAAGTACGACGGGGTGCGGCTGTTGCGCCACGTCGTGTTGACGGTGCCTCCCGGGGCGACTAATCTCGCGTACCGCGCGGCCGGGCACAGAAAACAGGGCCACGGCTGAATCGGGGCCTGCCCGTCTGCGCTTCTGACTCGAACGATGGGAGTGACGGCATGATCCGGCGACTGAACATGGATACGGCTGCGGCTGTTCGCGGTGCACGCGTGCTCGCGCTCGGCGCGATCGCGATCGTGTTCGCGGGCATGCGACCGGCTGCAGTACCTGCCGATGTTCGCGGCGCCGCCGAACTCGCGGAGATCGAGCGCGCGATCGCGGCCGGCGATCCCGTCACGCTGGACTGGAAGGCGATGTCCGCGCTCAACTACCATACGGGTGAGATG
>JAGTUV010000197.1 GCA_018224305.1 Gemmatimonadota bacterium | reverse complement strand
CGCTGGATCCCCGCCGCGGCGAGGCGTCGTGACCAGTCCCAGTCTGCCAGCTCCCGCAACGGCTCCGTACCGCACACGACTTCGTCCGGCAGGAACGTGAACATCAGCTTCGGCATCACCTCGAGTGCGCGGCGCAGCTTCTCATCGACCGTATCGATCGCGCGCTCGCGGGCCGGATGACCCTCGCGGTAAAGTGCCATCGCAGCGACGGCCTGCGCGAAGGCGTGCAGGAAGACGACGGGCGCGCTCATGCGGGCACCCGCGCGGCCTTGCGAACCAGCTCGTCGTCCGACGCGTGCGCCAGCTCCAGCGCCGCACGTGCACGTGCATCGTCGGGCGCCATGCCGGCCAGTGACGACAGCGCCGCCAGCATCTCGGGTGAGCGGGGTACGAGCCGGGGCCCACCGAGCAGGCGCCGTCGGTGCACGACGAACGACAGCAGAACCTGCACGACGTCGGGCGTACGGTGCAGTGACAGGAGTCGGAGCAGCGACACCGTCACGTCCGGCGACAGCTCGTCATTTGCGAGCTTCTCGAGAACCGCCGGCACCGCGGCCGCGGGAAGGCCATCTTCACGGGCGGCACTGACGCCGATGCGCATCGCCCGCTCATCAGAGTCGGCCAGGGCCAGCCGGATGGCCGTTTCGCGCTCGGCCGGAATGCGCACCGCAAGCTGCAGCGCCTCACGCCTCACTGTCACGTGCTCGTGTCGCGCATAGTCCAGCGCTGTGAACGACGCGGGCCACGCACCGATCTCGTTCAGCAGCAGCAGCATGTTCCGCAGCACGTACCAGCGCGGGTCGCGCAGACGCTCAATCGCGAGCGGCGTGACAGGCAGTCCCATCGACTTCAGCCGGAGGAACACGCCCATGCGTGTCGTGCGTGATTCGGATTCGGAGATCCGATCGAGCAGCAGCGACAACATCGCGTCGAGCGGTAAGCGTGGGATCAGGCGGTCGAGAGTCTCGAAGTCGATCGGGTCCGTCGTCAGCACGAGACGCACATGCTCGGCGTTCTCGATCCGCCGCCAGATCGCATCGACGGCAGGACCCGGTGCGGGCGCATCATCGAGCAGCGTGAGCAGCTCGTCAGTGTGCTCGGCCTCGATGATCTCGTTCACGGCCTGATCGAAGCGCGCGCCAGCCGTGCCGAGCTCCAGACCCATCTGCACCAGGCGCAGCGGTTCCGCACCCTGCGCGGGACTGCTCGACAGCGACGATACGGTGCGCGACATCGTCTCCAGCGCGTGCGTGTACGCGCCGGGGTTCGGATCCACCAGCGACCAGTCCACCAGCAGACTGCGAACCTGGTCGCGCAAGTGGCTGTCAGCCTGATCCCGCACCCGCGTGTCGCCGGACTGCGCACTCGCCGACAGCTTGCGAAGCAGGCGCAGCATCGACGTCGAGATGTCCTGGCTCTCCGCCCGCGCGGCCGCTCCCAGCACCTCCAGCACCGCATCCGGCCGGAGACCACGCGCCGCGTGGTGCAGGAACCGCGCACGCTGCGGCACGTCGCCGCCCATCTCCAGCAGACGGTCCAGGGTCGCAGGATCCAGATGCCGCACCACCTGCGATACTCGCCGACGTACCATCTTTACGCCCGTACCGCCATCGCGGCGAAGCTCCTCCGCGAGCTGGAGCAGGAACCCGACGATCACCTGATCGTACGCCTGCTGGCCGTGATGCACGTTGATCGCCTGAGCGACCCGCTCCGGATCCGCGTCGCGATCCTCCTCGCCCCACTCATCCTTCGCGAGAGCCGCGCGCGCCAGGCCGATCCACAACTCCGCTGCGGAGGTGCCGGCAGCGTGCACCCCCTCTTCCCGAGCCTCCGCCGACGCTTCCTCCGGAGCCAGCTGCAGCTGCTCGTACGTCAGGGCATGAAAACGGACGTGCGGCCATTCCGCATGGCGATCCGCCGGCTGCGTCCCCAGCGGTCCGGCCCGGTCAGGATCTTCCGACACCGCGCGCAACGCCGACGACAGTTCCGCGTGTGTTACACCTCGGCGGAACGCGATCACTCCTATGCGATGACGATGCAGCCGCTCAGCCACTGCACGCAGTACCGGATGCGATGATTCCGTCGCCACCCCCTCCACCACCAGCTGCCGCCGCGCCACACCCAGCGACAGCACCTCCCGCTCGCGGAGCAGCGCATCCACGCTCAGCGCCAGCCCCGCGATTGCTGCATCCACCGATGGGTGACCGCCCGGATAGAGAGCATACCGCTGCAACGCCATCCCCAGCTCGAGCAGGAACTCGGCAATGTCCCGCGAGAGCGCGGCCGCCGTCGTCGTCGACGATGTAATTGACAAATTCGCTGATCCGGTGCTCGGGGTGAGATTTGAAAGCTGTGGACGCGGCGTGGTGAACGTCAACCCTGGCGTGACGGGCGGGTCAACTATCTTCCTAGTTGACAAGTGCGGACCGGCGTCCCATCTTCAACTAAAGGACTAGTTGCAAGGGGAGGCGCGGTGGACATCGCATTCACGGAACGCGAGCTCGACGTCATGGACGTGCTGTGGGAACGCGGCGCGTCGACCGTGGCGGAAGTGCAGGAGCTGCTGTTGGACGACCTGGCATATACGACGGTGCTGACGATGCTGCGGACGCTGGAGGAGAAGGGGTACGTGTCGCACGAGGAGGAGGGTCGTGCGTACAGGTACTATCCACAGGTCGAGCGATCGGACGCGGGCGCGAGCGCGGTGAAGCGACTGATGGGCAAGTTGTTTCGCGGCTCGCCGGAGATGCTGATGACGCACCTGGTGTCGCAGCGGGGGCTCACGAAGGAACAGCTGGAAACGATGCGCCGGATGCTCACAGAACGAATCGAGCGGGAGGGGCGGCAATGATGATCGTGATGGCATGGCTGATCTACTTCGTACTGATCGCACTGGTGCTGACGGGGGCGGCCGCGGCGTGGGAGCACTCTGCGCGCTGGTCGGGCCGCGCTGCGCGGTGGGGCTGGCTGGCGGCGCTGACGGGATCGGTGACACTGCCGTGGCTGCTGCGGCTGGTGCCGGAGCGGGGCTGGACGGAGGCGGTGCCGGCGGTGACGGCACTTCGGCTGGATGCGCTGACACTGACGCCGGGTGCGAGCGTCGGTTCGATGTGGGGTGCGCAGGACGTTGGCGTGCTGATGTGGGCGACGGCATCCGTGCTGATGCTTGCGTATGTGGTGCTGCTGCTCGTGCGCCTGATGCGGGCGAGCCGGCGGTGGCGCGTGGAGCAGATGGAGGGCGGCCCCGTTCTGATGACTGCTGCGACCGGACCGGCCGCGCTGGGCGTGCGCCGGGGCATGGTGGTGCTGCCGTCGTGGGTGATGGAGCTGGAGTCGGAGCTGCGTTCCCTGCTGTTGCGGCACGAGCGCGCGCACGTCGAGGCTG
>JAGTUV010000196.1 GCA_018224305.1 Gemmatimonadota bacterium | reverse complement strand
TTCGCGTTCGTGCCGAACCACGCATTGCCGTCCGCATCGACCCACGCCGATCGCACCAGGAACCCCGGACGCCCGTCCGGCAGCGCATAGCGCCGCGTTATAGCCGTGTCACCATCGATGCTGAAGTGAAAAAGGCCGTCGTTCACAGTACCGACCCAGTAGCCGGCCTCCGCGTCCTCGACCATCAGCGCTCCGCCAGGTACACGGAACATCCGCACGTCGTCACCCGATACGCGCACCGTTGCCCGGTCGAAGTCGTACCAGTAACCGCCGGCGCGATCGTGCAGCACCAGCTTCGCCGGCCGCGATCCGTCCAGCCACTGTGCACGGTCCAGGTCGCCGTCCGGAATGAGTAACGCTCCCTCCGTCATGATCGCCCACAGCGAACCTCGAGCATCTTCACTGAAGTCGCTCACGTAGCTGATCCGCCGCCCGTCCACCTCCCGTACGCTCCTGAATGCGCCACCCTCATACCGCGCGAATCCATCCGCGCCCGCTGAGATCCAGAGCGTGCCTCTGGAATCGACGTGCAGGGCGCGGATTTCCTCGCCCGGCAGTCCGTCTGCCGGCGTGTATAACTCGTAGTCACTGCCACGGCGGCGCAGCAGTCCGGCCTCCGTCCCGATCCACAGCGAACCATCCGCGCCCAGCGCCAGCGACAGCACACGGTCCACGTGGCGGCCCGCGCTGTCCACCCGTTCCAGCGTGGTGAACCGCGTGCCGTCGAAACGCGCCAGCCCGCCGAACGTGCCCACCAGCAGGTATCCGTCCGGCATCTGCAGGATCGCATTCACGGAGTTTTGCGGCAGACCGTGCTCCGTGGTCCACTGGTCGATGGCGAATTCGGCTGGCTCGCGCAGCGGTTGCACAGTCTGCGCTTCGACGGGTGAGCCGACGAGTGTCCTCGTCAACGTGAAGACGAGACTCCAGGTCCGGGGTCTGCTGATGAATCGCGGTGCGATCCTCGGATGCATGGCCGGGTTCGTAGCGGCGGGAACGTCCGGCGACGACATGAATTGCCGCGGACCGGCGCTCGCGCACAGGCAAGTAGAGGGGCTGCTCCGCAGGCTACACGACGCATGGAGGGTTCCGCAATCGCGTGTTTCCGCAAACACATGGCGGATCGCCGCAAGCGCACGGTACCATTGAACTTGAACGCCGCCGCCACCCTGGGGAGGACGGTGGTGAAACTGCATGGGCGGCTGAACTGTTGTGGGCGTGCAGCGTTCTGGTGTGGCTTCCGCTCATTCGCTACCGGGTCGCGCAGTACCGAAGGCTGCGCCCCGGCCGCTTCGGATTCATGTCCACGACATCGAGCATGCGGCCGCCGCGTTTCGCGACGATCTCCTCGATCACGCCGCGGTTCAGGTAGTGCATCTCGTACGGCGCCCGCCCGCGCAGTCGCTGCCAGACGCGGCGAAAGTGCTCACGGCGCAGCACGTAGAGCCGGGCCCTCAGCGTGCCGGGCACGATGCGCGGTCCGTTACGCGTCTGAAAGATCGCCAGCCCACCCGGCTGAAGCACGCGCATGAACTCGCCGACGTACGCCGCCGCCGGCTCGGGCGGTACATGCTGCAGCGTGATGCTGCTGTAGATGAAGTCGAACGATTCGCTCGGCAGCAGGGCGAGGTCCGACTGCGTGTTGACGAGGTAGCGAACGCGATCACCGTGGCGGTTGTACCGTTCGGCGGCCTCGACCATCGTGCTCGATATGTCGACGCCGACCACCGCCTCGAACTCGTCGCCAAGCGCCTGCGTCAGCCGGCCGACCCCCGCGCCGAAATCGAGCGCCCACCCACGCCGGAGCGGCCAGCCGCCCGCCGCGATGTACGCCATCACATCGGTGATCTCCTCCGCGCCGCGCCGGAAAAACTCCGCCGGATCCCACCGATTGCCGCGCAGCTCGTGCCGCGTCAGAACGGCGTACATCGGATCCTCGCGGCCGAGCTTTTCATACACGTCGCGAACGTGCTCGAGTCCCATTCGTTCCTCCCGGGGGTGGCGGCTGGCGGCGCAAGATACGCCCGGCGCCTGGCGCTGAACAGAATTCCCCGGGCCAGTGACAGGTAGCCCGTGGCCCGCCTCCTGCGGCAGCACGCCGCCGAATCCCGACTGAGAACTCGCCGCCCCAAGTCTGGCGATGGGATCACGGCTGCCATTGAGTGATCTGGGGTCGCGTGGGATTCACGGGCACCACTTTGTGTAGCGTCGATTCTTGCACACGCCTCGTCGACCTGGCCGACTTGGCGGGTCGCAGCGTGTTCCGCGCGTGGAATGACGCGCGCCGGCGCAACGCCGGCATCGCAGAGGCGCATCTGAAAGGGGAATCATGGCACTGATTCTTGAGACCATCCAGACCGAGGGTATCGCCCAGCTGTCGTATCTGATTGGCGACGATGGGACCGGCACGGCCGCGGTCATCGATCCGCGTCCGGATGTCGAGGTGTATGTCGAGATTGCGAGGAAGCGCGGCCTGGCCATTACCCACATCTTCGAGACGCACATCCACGCCGATCTTGTGAGCGGTTCGCGGGAACTCGCCGAGCGCGTGAAGACTGCGAGGATTCACGTCAGCGTCGAAGGAGGAGCAACGTACGCTTTCGATCATGAGCCGATCGAGGACGGCGCGAGCTTCGAATTCGGCCAGGTGACGCTTACAGCGCGGCACACGCCCGGACATACGCCCGAGCACATGTCGTATGTGGCGTGCGAGACGAAGCGTGCCCCAACACCCTGGGGCGTGTTCACCGGCGACTCGCTGTTCGTAAACTCGGCAGGCCGGCCGGATCTGATGGGTCACGACCAGGCCGAGAGCCTGGCAGTACAACTGCACGACACGCTGTACTCATTCTTCCTGACCCTCGGTGATGACGTGATCATCTACCCGGGCCATGGGCAGGGATCACCGTGCGGAGCCGACATCGGCGACCGGCTGACGAGCACCATCGGGTACGAGCGGCGGTTCAACCCGTTTCTTCAGCTCCCGGATCAGGCGGCGTTCAAGGATTACGTCATGTCCACCGCCCCGCCCGAGCCGACGTACTACAAACGGATGAAGCGGATCAACGCCGCCGGGCCCGAGGTGCTGGGACGCCTGCCGGTCCCTCGTGGTCTTCCGCTGGACGCCTTCAGGGCGTCCGTCGGCTCACACGACGTCGTCGTGTTGGATACCCGCTCCATGCTGGCGTTCGGTGGCGGCCACATCGCAGGCGCACTCAACATCGCCGGTTCGCCCGAACTGTCCATCTGGGCCGGGTGGCTGCTGGATCCCGACTCGCCGGCCTTCCTGGTGCTGGATCGCGACGAAGACGGTCCGACGGTGGTGTCGCTGCTGCTGCGCGTCGGATTCACGAACGTGGCTGGCTACCTGCTCGGCGGGATGACGGCATGGGCCGAGGCCGGATTCGAGTTGGCCGCGATCGACCAGATAGACGTGCACGAGTTGAAGGCA
>JAGTUV010000195.1 GCA_018224305.1 Gemmatimonadota bacterium | reverse complement strand
CCGTGACGACGTATACACCTCGATCCACATCCCGGAGCTCGAGCTCCAGGTCCGCGATACGAAGCGCGGCATGGAGGAGATCACTCGCGAGATCCCGAACGTCGCCGAGGAGTCGCTTACACACCTCGACGAGCGCGGCATTGTGCGGATCGGTGCCCGGGTCCACAGCGGCGACATTCTGGTCGGCAAGATCACGCCGAAGGGCGAGACGGAGCTGTCACCGGAAGAGAAGCTGCTGACGGCGATTTTCGGTGAGAAGGCGAAGGATGTCAAGGACTCTTCGCTGAAGATGCCGCCCGGAATGGAAGGCACGATCATCGACGTGAAGGTGTTCAGCCGCCGTATCGACGATCCGCTCCTCGAGAAGGAGCGCGGTGAGCGGATTGGTCAGCTCCGCACGTTCGAGCGCGATGAGATCCTGCGGATCAGCGACGCGCGCGATGATGAGGTCAAGGAACACCTCGCCAGGCAGACCGTCACGCTGATGCTGAAGCGCGGCACGGTGGAGCCGTTCCTGGACGAGGGCACGAAGCTCGGCGGTGATCAGCTCGCTGAACTGGATCTGAGCGAGGTCGACATGACGACGCTCAAGGTGCAGAACCGCGATGCCAACGAGCGCATGCGGCGTGTCATCACGGAGGCAAAGACGCGCATCGAGCGCGTTCGCGAGAAGACCGAGGAGCAGATCGACAAGGTGTTCCAGCCGGACGAGTTGTCGCCCGGCGTAGTCCAGCTCGTGAAGGTCTATATCGCCGAGAAGCGCAAGGTCAGCGTCGGCGACAAGATGGCCGGACGCCACGGCAACAAGGGCATCGTCGCCCGGATCGTGCCGGAGGAGGACCTGCCGTTCCTGCCGGACGGGACGCCGGTCGACATCGTCCTGAATCCGCTAGGCGTGCCGAGCCGCATGAACGTCGGACAGGTCCTCGAGACCACCCTGGGCTGGGCCTGCAAGCAGCTCGGGTTCGAGGCGAAGACGCCGGTGTTCCAGGGTGCCACGGAGGATGAAATCGGCGCGCTGCTCAAGATCGGCGGACTGCGCTGGGCGCATCGCGCGCTGGGTATTACCAGTGTCGAGTTCCCGGAACTCGCGATCGAACGGATCGTGCCGATGATGGAGGCGGTCTACCAGATCGGCGGCGGCGAGGTGACGGCGCTGAGCGACAAGGGCAACCTGGCGCTCGGCCGCTCGCTTGACGAGTACCTCGGTCACAAGGACCTGCCGAAGGACTCACAGGCGTACTTCGAGCAGGTGCGTGACTACCTGCTCGCAGCCCGTGAGGAGCTGGTAGCGCAGGTTCGTGAAAACTCGGCAGGCGGCATGTTCACCGCGATCGAGTCGCTCGGCGGCAGCAAGGCGCTGAAGCAGGGCCTGGATGACGCGATCGTCGAGTACCTGAACGCCGCGGGGCTGACGACCTACGGCAAGGTGTGGCTGCGGGACGGCAGGACGGGCGAGAAGTTCGACTACCCGGTGACCGTCGGCGTCATTTACATGCTGAAGCTGTCGCATCTGATCGACGACAAGATCCACGCGCGTTCGATCGGGCCGTACTCGCTCGTCACTCAGCAGCCGCTTGCCGGCAAGGCGCAGTTCGGCGGACAGCGGTTCGGTGAGATGGAAGTGTGGGCGCTCGAGGCGTACGGTGCCGCGCACACGCTCCAGGAGATCCTGACGGTGAAGTCCGACGACGTCGCCGGCCGCAGCCGCGTCTACGAGGCGATCGTCAAGGGCGAGAACCTGCCCGAGCCGGGGATTCCGGAGTCGTTCAACGTGCTCGTCAAGGAGCTCCAGGCGCTCGGCCTGTCCGTCACCCTCGGCCGCGACGAGTAGCACGGAATGGTAAGTGGGAGTGGGATAGGGTGAGTTAGAGGAGTGGGTGAGGGAGTGGGAGTGGGGGAGCGGCGCAACACGCCCGCTTCCACGCCCCAACCCGATAACACTCCCACTCCGCCTCCCGCAACCGCAGTTGTGCAGTTAATGGCATTGGCTCCGAATGGCTTCCTCAAGCCGGAGATTTGAAACGATATGATCGATTTTCCACGTGCCCGCGAGCCGCGCTCCAGCGATTTCGACTTCATCCAGTTGAAGATCGCGTCGCCGGAGGAGATCCGCGGCTGGTCCTTCGGTGAAGTGACGAAGCCGGAGACCATCAACTACCGGTCGTTCAAGCCGGAGCGGGACGGGCTCTTTTGCGAGCGCATTTTCGGCCCCGTGAAGGACTGGGAGTGTCACTGCGGCAAGTTCAAGCGCATCCGTTTCCGCGGCCACATCTGCGACAAGTGCGGCGTCGAGGTGACGCTGTCGAAAGTGCGCCGGGAGCGCATGGGCCACATCGAGCTGGCCGTGCCTGTCGCTCACATCTGGTTCTTCAAGACGCTGCCGAGCCAGCTCGGCTACCTGATGGGGATGACGCTGCGCGACCTCGAGAAGGTCACGTATTACGCGAACTACGTAGTGACGGCTCCGGGTAACCAGGACCTCAAGTACCAGCAGCTGCTGGATGAGGACGAGTACTACGAGCTGCGCGTGAAGGCGCGCGAAGAGGGCGACAGCACGTTCAAGGCGGAGATCGGTGCCGAGGCGATCCGTACGCTGCTGCGTCAGCTCGATACCACGGACAAGGCGCTCGAGGACCGCAACAAGGACGGCCGCGGTCTCGACCGGCTGGCCGACCAGCTGCGCGGCGAAGTGGCGAACGAGACGAGCCAGCATCGCAAGAAGATGAAGCTGAAGCGCCTCAAGGTGATCGACGCCATCCGCAACAGCGGCACGTCGCCCGAGTCGCGCAACAGGCCCGAGTGGATGATCATGGACGTGATTCCGGTGATTCCGCCGGACCTGCGCCCGCTCGTTCCGCTCGATGGCGGCCGTTTCGCGACGTCCGACCTGAACGACCTGTACCGTCGTGTCATCAACCGCAATAACCGGTTGAAGAAGCTGATGGAGATGCGTGCGCCGGAAGTGATTCTGCGCAACGAGAAGCGCATGCTGCAGGAGGCGGTCGACGCGCTGTTCGACAACGGCCGCCGCTCGCGCGCGGTCAAGGGCCAGGGCAACCGGCCTCTGAAGTCGCTCAGCGACATGATCAAGGGCAAGAAGGGCCGCTTCCGCCAGAACCTGCTGGGCAAGCGCGTCGACTACTCCGGCCGTTCGGTGATCGTG
>JAGTUV010000194.1 GCA_018224305.1 Gemmatimonadota bacterium | reverse complement strand
GGCGCACAGGAACGCATCGACATATGGTGGGGCGGCCTCCAGCGGAACGGCGGCCTGATGATACTCCTCGCGTACCTGATACGCACCGCCGACGGCTGGCGCCGCGCGACGGTGAACGTCAACCTCGTGGCACAGAGCGAGGCCGCCGCCCAAGGCGCACGCAGCAATCTCGTGCATGTCCTGGAACACATGAGGATCCGCGCCGAGGTCAACGTATTCGTTGCGGACGATCGGCCGTTCGCGGCGGTCCTGCGCGAGACATCGATGGATGCCGACCTGATCTTCATGGGCATTGCCGAGCCCGATGACGACTTCGTCTCGTACTTTCAGCACATGCAGGACATGATCGTCGGCCTGCCACCCGTGGCTCTGGTACTCGCCGCACAGGACATCGACTTCGCGGATGTACTGCTGTAGTGAACCGCCAACCGTACTGACTCGGCCTCTGCCCCGTGCGGCTGTACTGCTCGGGTGAGTTCCCGGCCGTACTGGCCCGGTCTGTGCGCCGTTCATCTTTCTCAGCTGGCTCCCCGTACCCGGCACTGTCGTGAACGCTCACAACGATCACCCCCCTGCGGCTTCCGATCCGGCCGACCCGCACCGCGAACGATCCGCTCTGCTCGAGCAGGTCCAGCACTTCGCCACCATCGAGTACATCGAAATCGATGAGGACGGATCGTTACTGCGGACGAACGCATCCTTCGCGCGACATGTCGGTTTTCCGGCTGCGGACCTGCAGGGCCGGAGCATCGCCGAGTTCCTGACGGAAGCCGACGCCGATCGAATCCGTGGCTGGGCAGCGGGCAATACGACGCCTTCCGACAGATGCATGCTGAATTTCGTCGACCGCTCGAACCAACCGTATACGCTCCAGTGCATCGTGCAGCGACGCAGTGACCGGCTGGTCGTGATCGGGGAGCCGGACAGCCAGACATTACACGAGGCCACAGCGCATGTGCTGCAGATCAACAATGAGTTTGCGACCCTGACCCGTGAGATCGCGCGCAAGAGCCGCGAACTCGAGCAGGTCAATGGCGAACTGGAGCGCACGCTCGCGGACCTGAAGACTTCCTACTGGCATCTGCAGAAGATCCAGGAGGTCCTGCCGGTCTGCATGTCATGCGGCCAGGTGAAGGGGGATGGCTCGCGCTGGGAGCCGGTCATCGAATATCTCAAGACGAACGACATCTTTCTCAGCCACGGCTACTGCCCGCCGTGCTTCGACCGGCTCATGACGGCCATGGACCACGAAGAGGACTCTGCACGGTCCCGCGCTCAGGGCAGCGACGATGCACAATCCAGTCGTGAGTCACGAACGAGCAGCGCTGCTCGTTCGAACGGCGAAGCATGAGCGGAGAAGCGGTCGGGCAGCGCCGCGCTCTGGCGGAGGAGCTTCGAACGCAGCGCGAGAACATCGCGGTCCGCATGACGGAGGTATTCCTCGACCGCCACCCGGACTGGCTCAATCGCTTCGGCAAGGCGGCCCGGATTCGCGGACTCGAGGATGCGCGATTCCACATCGACTTCCTGGCCGGTGCCGTGCAGAGCGGCAGTGAGTCGGCATTCCAGAACTACGCCCTGTGGACCGCGCGCGTGCTCGACTCGAGAGGCATTGAGCCCCATTTCCTGATCGAGAACCTGCAGCAGGCGGGAACCGAACTGCGCTCGATACTCGCTGCGGAAGACGGAGCAACCATACAGCGCTTCGTCGACGGTGCGTGCACCGCCATCCGTGCAGCAGGCTCGGTCGCGACCGGGAGCACAGATCCCACCGATGAACTTGCTGCCGACCTGAGCCTTTACATCGACGCTGTGCTTGGAGGCCATCGCACGGCTGCGCTCGGTGTGGCCCTCGAACTGCTCCGTCGCGGTCTGTCCGTACCCGATGTCTACACCGGGCTGCTGCAGGCCGCTCAGTATGAAGTGGGACGGCGGTGGGAACTGAACGAGATTTCCGTTTCCACGGAGCACATGGCGACAGCAATCACACAGTTCGTCGTCGCCCACCTCTATTCACACCTGGAGATCCCGGATCGGCAGCATGGCAACGCGATCATAACGGGTGTCAAGGGCGAATTGCACCAGCTCGGCGCGAACATGGTAGCCGATGTGCTCGAGGCCGATGGCTGGAACGTGCGGTTTCTCGGAACGCAGATGCCGCACAACGAGATCATGAAGGCGGTCGAACAACACGAGCCACGTCTGATCGGCATATCCACGACGATGCTCTTCAATCTCTCGAATGTCGCCGATCTCGTCGAGCAGATCCGCGCCAATGCCGGTGTCGATACCCGCATTATCGTGGGTGGCGGCGCGTTCCGGCAGAGCAACGGGGCATGGCGTGACATCGGAGCGGATGGACTGGGGCGTGACCTCCGGCAGACGGTGGACTTGGTACGCGCACTCCTGCCTGCACCGGAGTAGCCATGTTCGCGTTCGCCGCGCAACTCACCGTCCAGGAGCAGGCATGTTTGTGTTCATCTCGCACTTGACCGTTCCGGATGCGGATCATGATGCGCTCGAGACGCACTTCCGCCATCGCGTCCGTCTAGTGGATGGATTCCCGGGGTTCCTGCACCTCCAGCTCCTGAAGCCGCAGGCCGGGCCGGCGACACACACGTTCCTGACCGCATGGGAGAGCGCGGACGCGTTCCGCAGCTACATGAAGAGCGAGGAGCACGCCGCATCACACAGTCGCGAGCCCGGTGAGATCATGGCGCGCACCACCGTTCGTCACGAAGCGTACGAGGTCCTGATGGATTCGCGTCGCGATCCCGAATGGCTGACCGCTCCCGCGCGCACATGAATGCATGGCCACGGAAACCCCGCACTGCATCCTCATCGGTTCATGCCCTCGTGCCGGCGCTGCGCACTGACGCCGGCCCCGCCGCCGAACAGGTACTTCCCGCCCACAGCAATGCCCGCGATCGGATTTCCGTGCCCGGGGGAGTAGTGGCCATCGAGGCGGATGGCAAAGCGATCCGCGACCGGCACGGACAGGTCGGCAGCGATGCCCACTGACTCCAGGTCACCCCCCAGCACCGCGGCTCCAATGAAGCCGGACGGCCGGTCGCGCAACACGGCATTGTAACCAAGACCCAGCCGCCCGGACTGCTGGGCGGCGAACACGCTCGGGGGAAACATCTCCCAGCGGGCGTGCAGCCCTTCGGCACTGCCGCCCCGTACGTAAGCGGATGGCCACGTGGTGGTGCCACCCCCGTACTCCTCGAATGCCGGCGACACCGCCACGCCGAAGCCCACCCCAACCTTCTTCCAGTCCGCACGGAGACGTACGGTTCCAAAACCGCCGTCGTGCAACTCCCGGTCGGAGCGCATGATGCCGGCCATGGCATCCGCCCGGACGCGTGGCGTGATGTCGTAATCCGCCTCCACCGCTGCGACCCGGTACTTCACCGGCTCCGAACTGATCAGGCTCCCATCGCAGGCCAGCTGGACGTACTCGTCGGCGCCGCTGCCGATGAGGATTCCGAGACTGCCGTCCGGCCGCACGACCGGCTGGATCGGTGCCTGCCAGATGACCAGCACGAGCATTCCCCGGTACCGCACTGCTCGGTTGAGCCGCCCGCTGAGCCGGGCACGCAACGTCATCGCATGATGGTTCGTCATGGCCGCTCCTGGTAGTAGCGATCGGAACATCGATCTACCAAGGTGGTAGCGGCGCGTGTCGAAGGGCATGCGTCAACGTACGTAGACGTCAGGCCGGATTTACGTAGTATGCGACGACGGATTGGGGGCAGATTGAAGCGCCTGTTGCCTCCGGCAATCAGCCGCGGTTCACCACCATGTTTGCCACGGCCTCGAAGAACGCCCGCAGCGCCACGGCGGCATCGCCCGGCAGGTCGGCCTCGAGCATCGCCCCGTCCATGAGATCGAGCCAGCGATCGCGGGCCCTAGCGTCGATGGCGAAGGGCATGTGACGCGCCCTCAGGCGCGGGTGGCCGCGCTGCCGGATGTAGCGCTGCGGTCCGCCGAACCTGCCGATCAGGAAATCGCGCAGGCGCTCCTCGGCGCCCGCAAGGTCGTCCGCGGGGTACATCGGACCCAGGATGTCGTCGCCCGGCACCTGCCGGTAGAACGCGGCGATCAGCCGCTCGAACCCGGCCTCGCCTACTGCTGCGTAGATCTCATCATCGTTCATGGCGGGAACGTATGGCGCGGGGTGGCCGAAGCAATGGCGGGGCTCGTCGGGTCACCGGATGAAGCGCCGGCTGTAGCTGGCGGATCGAGGGCCGGGCAGAGCCGCGCCGCTGTCACATGCGCGACAGCCGCGGCATCATTCCATCGTGAATTCCCGTGCGAACGCGACGTCGAAAGAAAACGTCTTCGTGCGGCTGCGCGACTGCATGGCGTCGGCAATGCGCTCGAGTCGCGCCGGGACGCCGAGAATCTTGTCGCGCGCCATCTCACCGGCTTCGTTCAGGTCCTCGAGCAGTTCTATGCGCCAGAAGCGGATCTGCTCCTGCACGATCTTCAGATAGTCGCGCGGTCCGTAGATCCCGGCCCGGCGGACGACGTCGGCCATCTCCTTGAAGCCCGGCATCAGCACGCCCGGCATATCGATGGCCGGCATGATCGCCGCCGCCGACTCCAGCGCCCGGTTCGGATCCCGCTCCAGCACCTGCCGGAATATCTCGCGGTAGAACGCGTAGTGCCGCGCCTCTTCCTTTGCGACATTGGACAGCACGACACCGATCGTCGGCTCGTACGCGCTTGCCAGCTTGCCGGTATTCGCGTGGCTGACCTGCGTCGCACGCTCCTGAAGCGTCGTATAGACGAACACCCGGTAGGGGTCCTTGTCCCAGACCGGATCGAAGCCCGCGCGCAGATACTCGAACTGCATTCGCTCGAGCACCGGATTGTTCAGCACTTTGCTGTCACGGCTGTAGTCGTGGAGGATGGCGCCGTGCCGATCCTCCTCGGCGGTCCACAGGTTCGTCCACTTCGACCAGAAGCTGTCATTGCCCAGGTATACGGCAAGCAGACGATGGAAATGAGGCAGACCCTCTTCCGTCAGGAGATTCAGCGCGAGTGCGACCCGCATGGGGAAGCTGATCCCCTCCGCACGCTCGCGCAGTTCCCTCAGATGCGAGTCCGGGTCCGTGTCCGGGGGTGGCGCGAGCAGTTCGCTCGGAAACCACAGCACGCGCTTCGCCTCGTGCACCTCCATTAGGTCATACACGATACCCTCGAGATCCGCGAGGACCTCGACTTTGGCCAGTGTCTCTGATTCGATTGTTCCCATGACTCACGTTACGGGTTCACCGGCCTGTCACGCAAACTCCGCACCCTGACCGACGCCTCCCCGCCGGCGCTGCGAACCCATAACGTACATCCGAAGCCGTGCGCACGAACCATCCCCCGCCGGGCCGACCGCGCCGGTCCGGTGCGAAGGGTTTCGATTTCGCCGGGCCGACCGCGCCCGGTCCGGTGCGACGGGATCCGCCCCGGGTGGATCAAGCGGACTCCGCCATGGATCAGACGAGCTCCGCCTCGGATCAAGCGGAATCCGCCTCGGATCAGACGGGCTCCGCCATGGAAAGGACCTGCTCACGTGAGAGGTCCATGTCGTGCACTTCCTTCGCATGCTGCTGCACAGCCTTGACCAACTGCTCGTCCGACGGCTCGCGGATCGTCTTGCCGCAATCGCATGAAACCTGTTTCTGTGCCATGATTGTTGCTCCTGTGTCGAGTTCCGGGGCATTGTTCCGGGGACATGGCAGTATAGCCTGGCGGGCTTGGGCTCCGTTCAGCCACGCCTTGGAAATAGCTTGGAGCCTGCAATGGTGCGTATCTATCTCTCCGGCCGGCTGACGATCGAGGCGGATGGGCAGCGACTCGGACCTGACGACTTTCCCGGTCAGCAGGCGCGAGTAGCGTTTTCGCTGCTGGTCGGCGAGCGCACCGACCCTGTCCCCCGGGCGATGCTCGCTGACGCCATTTGGCCGGGCCGTCTGCCTCCATCGTGGGATGCCGCGCTCAGCTCCATCGTCAGCAAGTTGCGCTCGCTGCTCGGCCGTGCCGGACTCAAAGGCGATGTCATTGCGACGCGTGATGGGTGTCACGAACTGCGCCTGCCGCGCGACACGTGGGTGGACCACGAAGCGGCCGCGGACAGCATCCATGAAGCCGAGGCCGCGCTGCGGACGGCCGATTATGCGCGTGCGTACGGCCCTTCGGCCGTGGCCCATCACATTGCGCGACGGCCGTTCCTCGCGGGTGAGCAGGGGCATTGGGTGGAGCAGCGTAGGGAGCGGCTCTCCAGCATTCTCGTCCGCGCGCTGGAATGCCGCACAGCTATCTACCTGTGGAACGGCGAGCACTCCCTCGCCATCGAGGCTGCCCGCGATACCGTGGCGCTGGCCCCGTTCCGCGAGACGGCGTACCAGTTGCTGATGCGAGCGCACGCTGCGTCCGGCAACAGCGCGGAAGCACTGCGTGTATACGAACGCTGCCGCACACTCATCGCAGAGGAACTGGGCGTGAGTCCTTCGCCGCAGACGAAAGCGGTTCACGCCGAACTGCTACAGTCGCTGTAGCGGGGATCGGAACGGACGTTGCGCCGTACCCAGGAGCTTCCCGTGAACCCGGACAACAACGGACCATGGATCGAACGATTTCCGGCGTGTTCTGGCTGTTGCTCTACAGCGCGATCGTCATGGTGCCGATTGCGCTCATGCTCGTACCGCCCGTGCCTGCCGGCCGCGCGTTCTGGCTCGAGTTGGGGGTCGCGCTCGGTTTCGTAGGCCTGACGCAGATCGCCCTCCAGTTCGTCCTGATCGCGCGCTTCCGCAGGGTCACCGCACCGTACGGCATCGACGTCGTCCTCCACTATCACCGGCAGATCGCAATCGTCGCCGTCGCAGCGATCCTGCTGCATCCCGCACTGATCATCATTGCCGATCCCGCGCGACTCCGGCTTCTCAACCCGCTGGGCGGAAACTGGGCCAGCCGGTTCGGTCTCCTGAGCGTTCTGGCGCTCGTGGCTACTATCCTCATGTCGCTGCTGCGCGAGCGGTTCAGGCTCAGGTATGAGTACTGGCGCGCGGCCCACCTGGGTCTGGGCGTGGTTGCCATTGTCGCTGCGCAGACGCACGTCTCACTCGCCGGGCTGTACACCAACACCGCATGGAAGCAGGCCATCTGGATCGGCATGGCTGCCGTGATGGTTGGCCTCGTCGTCATGCTCCGCGTGCTCAACCCGATCCTCCAGCGCAACCGTGCCTGGCGGGTGACCGAGGTTCGTGAGGAACGCGGGGACACGTGGTCCCTGTCACTCGCGCCTGTCGATCATGATGGCCTGCGATTCGCCCCCGGACAGTTCGCGTGGGTGAAGATCGCGGACACGCCGTTCACCATCGAGGAGCACCCCTTCAGTTTCACGTCGAGCGCCGAACGCAGCGATGTCGTGGTGTTCGGGATCAAGGAACTCGGAGACTTCTCGAGCAGAATGAGCCGCGTGGCCGTGGGCGCCACTGCGTTCCTCGACGGTCCCCACGGCGCGTTCAGCATGGATCGGTATCAGGCTCCGGGCTACGTTTTCATCGCCGGCGGCGTCGGTATCACGCCGTTTCTGAGCATGCTGAAGACGATGGCCGATCGCGGCGACCCGCGTCCCGTCACGCTGATCTACGCGGACCGCTCGTGGGACGCTGTCGCGTTTCGTGATGAGTTGGACGTGCTCCGCGAGCGGGTGCGTCTGGAAATCACGTACGTACTCGAGGATCCGCCGGAAGGGTGGGAGGGCGAGGAAGGCATGGTCACCGCCGAGGTGCTGGAGCGCAGCCTGCCGCGCGACGGATACAAGCGCATGTATCTCCTGTGCGGACCGCCGCCCATGATGGACGCTGTTCAGTCAGCCCTGCTCGAGCGCGGCGTCCCGCGACGGCACATCCAGCTCGAGCGCTTCGCGCTCGTGTAGCAGGAGGACAAATGCGGCATCTGCTTGCGAACATCGTTACCTACTCGATCGCCCTGCTCCTCTTCATCGGTGCCGTTCTCTTCGCGCGGATGCGATCATCGCAGTACACGCTCACATACCAGAGCGCGGTGCTTGCGGCGTATGAGCCCACACCCGGCGGAGAGTTTCGCTGGCGCCAGATCGGTGCGGAAACGTACACGCGCAACTGCCGCAGCTGTCACAGCGCAGACGGCCGCGGGTGGGACGAGTATCCGGGTGTGGAAGGTGCCGATTCGATCGCGCGCACCGCGGAGGGACGCGCGCGTCTCATCGACATCCATATCCACGGTCTCGCTACCGATGGGTCGCCGGTCCCGATGCCGGGCATGGGTCATCTCCATGACGTGGAGGTCGCGGCGGTGCTCAATCACATTGTCGAGGAGTTCGGTACGGGTGGGTCAGTTGAAACGTTCACGCCGGAGGAGGTGAGGCGGAGGAGGGCGGGCGGGAACGACAGCGGACCTGGAACCCATCCTGCAAAATGACCCTACCGTCCATTATTCCGCCCCGGTCAGGGCGTTCCGTGAACCAGGCCGGGGCGACGTCCGTCGACGATCCCGCCCCCCCAACGGCGTCGGGAGAGCAAACCATTACGGTCTCTCCAACGGGGCACTGCCGACTCTGCGGCGAGTGGACCCTAAATGCATGAATCGGCCAACGTGAAAGACTGGTGCCGCGTCCGCTGTTTATTTGTCGTTCCACGTCATCAGCGCATTCCACACGAGCGGAAACTCGTGGTGATTGAGGAACCGGTGCAGTGGGTTGAACGAGAACGCGATGACCCTGCCCGCCCCCACCTCGAGATCGAAGATCGCGCCCTGGCCGACGATCACGTTCTCGTTGCGCACCATTCCCGACAGCACGTAGGCACCATCACCGCGCCCGGTCCCGCCTGACCCGGAATCGCCATCGCCTGACGCGCGCGATGCATCTGCCGCCACGGTCGATGCCGCCGACGGCACCCGCGTCTCCGGCATCCCCATCATCGGGCCGGTCGGTTCCTCACGCTCATCGGCCGGCGGGCGGGTACCGTACTGCAGCACGATGGCGTCGCGGTCGCGGCGGTTGACCGCGAAGAGCGGGTGGTTGCCGCGGAAGATGTGGAACGTTTCGGGATACCCGTACAGCACCGGGTGATCCGGACGACGCGCCTTCGTACGCACGACCGAGCCCGGATGAAACAGGTTCCCGGTCTGCATCGATGAGAGCTGTCGTGAAATCCCGCCCTCGGCGACGAGCCGGGTCGGGTTCGAAAGTGTCACCAGCAGACCGCCGCGCTCGACGAACTCCTGAAGATTCGCCAGCCCGGCGAAGCCCATGCCGCCCGTCATGTCGGCCGTCTCGTCGGGCGTGCCGTGGGATGGGTACTCGTCCGTCCGTGTGAACGGCAGCGGCCACCATTTCCGATCGACACCGTGCACGAGCTGCTCCAGCTGTCCGCCGACGTTAGGGATCAGCACTGCATCGAAGCGATCGTTCAATGTGCCCGCCCGGAGATCGTCCTTGTCGATCGATGTGTACGGGATCCCGTACTGCTCCAGTGTGAAGCGGGCCCACCCCTCGTCCTGTGTGTTGTACCACGTGTGATACAGCCCGATGCGTGGCAGGTCCGCCACGTGACGTGCCACGTCGGGCACGCGGTTCGTCGCTATGACATCCAGTCCGAATTGCTGCGCGAGCAGCGTCATGACATCGGCACCGGTGCCCTCCACGATGATGCTCCCGGCCGGATACGCCTCGCGTCCGACATTGAACGCGGCTGCCGCGATGGTTGCTTTCGACTGCGGCGCGCGCCCGCCCAGCCAGTACAGGGCGGGCAGCAACTCGCCCTGCGCCCGGTGCGCGATGACGTGCACACCGCCCGAGCCACGTACCCGTCCCGCATAGGCCACCGTGTCCGTCAGCAGCGTCAAATCCCGCCATTCGAACACCGCCGCATCATCGATCGCCTGAACATCGACGCCGTACAGGTAACCGAGTGTCCACGCGATGTCATCGTACGGCGGATGATCCGCGTCCCCCGGGAACTCCTGCTTCGTGAGAAGGTTGACCGCGAGATCGCGGTACGGCTGATCGAGACGGATGACGAAGTCGCCATCGCCTCGCTGGTGAACTTCGATCGCCTGGCGCTGAAGCTGGTTGACCAGATACGCGGTGCGCCGCGGGTCGCGCTGTTCCGCGAAACCCGGAATCACGAAGCCGTGCGGTGCGCGTGTCCGCCCGCGATTGATGCTGTTGGTACCCTTCTGCCAGAAGTTGCGCAGCATCTGCTCGCCGTTTTCCGCTGCGTACTCAAGCGATGCGAGCACACCCGCCTGCATCAGGTTGGTGTTGTTGCGCGCGGACCAGCGCACTTTCGCGCTGGGCGGCCAGTGGCGGTACCACTGCCGCGTCGTCACCAGGTCGCCCGCGTAGCGCGCGTTCGACAGGTCCCGCACGTAGGTATCCGCGCCCGAGTTGCCGAACGTCTCGTAGAAACGCGCGATGCCGTTGTGGTTGTTGCCGACCCACATTGCGTAGCCCGGCCACCACCCGTCGAAGAAGCCCCAGTGCCATACCCCGGGCACGCCTTGCGCAGACAGTCGCGTGACGTCGTTGTTCGCCAGCAACTGCCACTCGCCTACTACGATCGGATCATTTTCCACACCATACGGGCCGGTGCCGGTCGAGACGTAAAGCAGCGGCACCGACTCGTGCAGATCATGCATCACAAGCGGATGCCAGTCGTAGTAGATGCGGTACAGCGCCTTCGTCAGCGCCTGCGAGATCTGGATGCCATCGCGGTTGTTGTCGTGCACCACATACCTGCCCCAGTACGGCACAGCTCGCGGAAAGCCATCGTCGATCGCCGGCCGGCCCTTCGTATAGCGATTGTACCAGTCGACCTGCCGGTCCCGGCCGTCGGGCTCGCTCACCGGATTGATGATCGTGATAACGCCGTTGCGAATCTTCTCGATCGCCGGCTCGTCACTCGCCGCCAGACGGTACACCAGCTCCGTTAGCATCTCTGGCGATCCCATCTCCGGCGAGTGCAGTCCGCCGTTCAGCATATAGATCGGCTTCGCGTCCGCGACGATCTCCCGCATAGCGTCCGCGTCGACCGTCCGTGGATCCGCCAGCCGCGCGATCTGATTGCGATAGTGATCGAGGCGACTCATCGTCGTCTCGTCCGCCACGACGACAAGCACGATCTCGCGGCCCTCCTCGCTGCGGCCGACCGTCTCCACGCGCACGCGCGGCGTCGTTGCCGCCAGCGCGCGGTAGTAGCCGTACAGCGCGTCGGTATGATGCGTCACGCCCGGCGCTCCGGAGATGAAACCGAAGTGATCCCGCGGCGACGGAATCACCGGATGGTCCGGCACGCTCGACACGGATGCAGGCAGGAAAAGCGAGTCCGTCGTGTACTCCGCGATCAGCCTGCCGTACTCCGCGTCCGGTGCAATGCGCTGCTGCGCGGACAGCGGCATGAATGCGCCGGCCAGCAGCACGGAAAGGCACAGGCGCAGGATCGTGCGTCGCATGGCGGACTCCAGTCATCGGGATGGGTATGTGCGGTGGGATGGATATAGTGTGGAATCACGTCGGCGCAACCGGCGGACCGTCAGGCCTGCACTGCCGCCTCGCTCTCCTGCTCGAGCCGCTCCCATTCTTCGAGCAGACGCTCGACGGCCTGCTCCAGCTGCGCACGTTCCGCCTGTGCCGCCTGGATCTGATCACCGGACGTATTCTCGAAGTAGCCGTCCTCGGCGAATGCCTCATCGATACTTGCCATCGCGGCTTCCGCGGTCTCGATCTCGGCCGTGATGCGCGCCAGTCGTTCATCCCGCGCACGTGCGCGGGCGGCGTCCGCCCTGCCGCCGCCGACGTTCGCCTTGCCGCCGCCGGCGTTCGCCTTGCCATTGCCGCTGCCCTGCGGTGCATTCGCGCCGCGACCGTTGCCCGCGGATGCGCTGTCGGGATCGCGCCGGACCTTCTTCTCCGCGCGTCGTGTCTTGAGCACTACATTGTCAGCGTCAAGGTGATCGTCGCCGCAGTCGTGCACATACTCCTCGTACGTGCCGTGGTAATCGCGGATGCCCGTCCGGCTGATTTCGACGACGCGCGTAGCGAGCTGGTTGACGAACCAGCGGTCGTGTGAGACGAGGATCAGCGTGCCGTCATAGTTCTGCAGTCCCGCGACGAGCGCTTCGATCGACTCGAGGTCGAGATGGTTCGTCGGCTCGTCGAGCACGAGCACGTTCGGCTGCTCGACCTGCATCCGCGCGAACACCAGCCGCGCGGCCTCGCCGCCGGACAGCATACTGAGCGACTTCTCTGCGGAATCACCGGAAAACAGCATGAGGCCCAGCTCGCCGCGCACGTAGCCGCGGTCCTTGCCGGGACAGAAATCCCAGAGCCAGCGCTCGGCGGTGAGATCGCTCTCGCCGAGCTTCTCGTGGTGGTCCTGCGCGAAGTAGCCCGGGCGCGTGCCGTGTCCCCACTCAACCGTGCCGGCGTCCGCGGCCAGTTCGCCCATGACGATCTTGAGCAGGGTCGACTTGCCGATGCCGTTCGGCCCCATGATGACCAGGCGGTCGCCGCGCTGCACCTGGAGATCAACGCCGTGCAGCACTTCGTTATCGCCAAACGCCTTCTTCACGCCCTTGATCTTCAGCACGTCCTTGCCACTCGCCGTACCCTGCCGGAACCGGAACTTCGGGTAGCGACGCGAGCTGCCGGGCAGCTCTTCGAGATCGTCAGCGATGCGCTCGATCATGCGGACCTTGCTCTGCGCCTGCCGTGCCTTGCTGTTCTTCGCCTTGAACCGGTCGACGAACTTCTGGTGGTGCGCGATCTCCTTCTGCCGACCCTCGATCTCCTTCTCGCGACGCTCCCGCTCCGACACCTTCATCTCGCCGAACTTCGTGTAGTTGCCGTGGTACAGCGTAACCGTCGCGTAATCGACGTCGAGAATCTTCGTGGCGACGTTGTCGAGGAAACGGTGGTCGTGCGAGATGATCACTGCGGGGCCCGGGAAGTTTTGAAGGAACTTCTCCAACCACCGGATCGACAGGATGTCGAGATGGTTCGTCGGTTCGTCGAGCAGCAGCACGTCCGGTGCGCCCGCGAGCACCTGCGCGAGCAGTACGCGCAGCTTGAAACCGCCTGACAGCGTGGACAGCGGCTCGCGATGCACCTCTGTCGGAATGCCCAGTCCCTCGAGGATGGTCGCCGCGCGCGTCTCGGCCGTATAACCGTCCATCCGCTGGAATGCGTCCTCGAGTTCGGAGAACCGATCCACGTCGAACTCGACGTGCGCATTCGCCAGCAGCTTCTCCTTCTCGACGAGCACGTCCCACAACTCCGGATGACCCATCAGAGCAACGGCCAGGATTTCCTGATCCTCGTAAAGGAACTGGTCCTGCCGCAGCACACCCAGCCGCGCCGTCTTCGGGATCGATACCGTTCCCTCGGCCTCCGGCTGGTCACCGCTCATGATGTTGAGCAGCGTGGTCTTGCCCGACCCGTTCGCTCCGACAAGACCGTAGCGTTCGCCGGGATTGAGCTGAAAGGACGCATCGGCGAAGAGCACGTTGGCGCCGAACTGCATCGTAAGATTCGATACTGATATCATGCCATAATCTACCCGGAAACGGCCGGATTGTCTCCGGGCGCCGGATTTCACCCGACCCGGCCGATCGTGCAGCCGCAGCGATCGCGGACAGGCAGTTGCGCCGCGTCCCTCACTCGCAGCACGCCGCGTCCCTCACTCGCAGCACGCCGCGTCCCTCACTCGCAGCACGCCGCTTCCCTCACTCGCAACACCCGCGAACGCGATGTCCTGTCTCGACCGCGCCGCCCCCTCGATGCCGAAGCGCCCGGCTGAGCGCTGAAAACTGCCGCCGTTTCTAGACATAATGGATCGGATTTTGCAACCTCGCGGGGCCCTGAGTCCAGAATGGAGTTCGATTTGTCGCTTCGTCGCGCACGACAGCCCTGGCGCTCCATGGAGCACCGGCTCCCGCTGCTGATCACCGCTCTGCTGCTGTGCCTGGTGATTGGCGGCTCGTGGGCGGCCTACCGGGAGGTGCGCTCAGCCGCGTTGAGTGCGAACACGGAGCGTCAGGACCGCGTGGTGCAACAGCTCGCGGAGTTGATCGCGGCGAGCGCGGAGAATCAGATCGCCCGTGTGCAGAACGCAGTGGACCCTCGCCTTCTGCAGCGGGCGTTGCTCAATGCCGATTCACAGGCGATCGCTTCGAGCCTCGCTGACGTTCTCCAGAGCGATTCGCTACCCGCAGAGTTCAGATCCGGCGACGGCGTCGCGATTGGCCGTGCAGGCCGGTTCCCCGAGGACTGGGGAGCTCCGCAGCTCGACAGCATACGAAGGATTTCCGGTCCAACCGTCGGTTTCTCGTCACTGGGCGTGGTGGGTGGCAGGGCCTATATCTGGCTGACTACACCCGCCATCATCGACGGCGACACGATTGGCGCGGTGTCCCACCTCCGGCGGGTCGGAGATACGAGTGGAGAAGCCGTGTCCGAATTGATCGGCGCGGAGTCCGAGGTCTATTACACCAATACAAACGGGGGGCCGTGGGTGGCGCTGGACGGCGAGCTGCGCCCGGCCCCGTTCCCGGACCCTTCCGCCGTCCCGGCGGGGTACGTCCGCGCCTCGGACGGTGCAAGCATGACGGCCCGTGCGGCAACAGCTCCGGGGGGCTTCATCGCGATGATCGTGACGACACCTCGAGATGCGGTGCTCGCCGCGTCACGCGCCTTTCTGGGCCGGCTGCTCGTCGGTGCGCTCATCCTGACGGTAATCGGTGTGATCGGCGCCTGGTTGATCAGCCGCAGCATCACGCGCCCCCTGCGCGCACTGGCGACGGCGGCCGGTGAGCTCAGCAGTGGGCAGCACCCCGGACGGGTCGAAGTAAAGGGCACGGGCGAGTTGCATGACCTGGCCGACGCGTTCAACCGGATGGCAGAGGAAATCAGCGCGTCACAAGCGGCCCTGCGGGAGCAGGTCGCGGAGGCGCGCATGGCGCGGGCGGAAGCCGAGACCGCCAATCGCGCCAAGTCAGAGTTCCTCGCGACCATGAGTCATGAGATCCGCACGCCGATCAATGCGATTGTCGGCTATACCGACCTGCTGCTTCTCGGGGTGCCCGAGTCGATCACCGAGGGGCAGCGTCGCCAGCTCGAACGTGTGAAGCTGAGCGGACAGTACCTGATGCGGCTGATCGACGATGTGCTGGACCTGTCCCGGATCGAGGCGGGACGATTCAGTGTCGCCCACCAGAGCGCCGCGGCCGCCGATGCGCTGCGTTCTGCAATCACCGTATCCCGGCCTGCCGCGCTCGACGGCGGCGTGGAGCTGATCCATCACGATCCGCCGTCCTCGCTGTTCTATTGCGGCGAGGACAAGCGGGTGGAGCAGATCCTGGCCAACCTGCTTGCGAACGCAATCAAGTTCACCGGCCCGGGCGGACGGGTGGAAGCAGCGGTGACCGTCGAACAGAGAGATGCTGGCTCCGACTGGGTGTGCTTCCGCATCTCCGACACCGGCATTGGCATCCCGGCCGATCAGATGGAAGCGATCTTCGAGCCCTTCATCCAGGCGGAGCGGGGATATACCCGCGCATACGGCGGCGTGGGTCTCGGCCTCGCCATCAGCCGCAATCTGGCGAACATGATGGGCGGTGAGATCACTGTTGAGAGCGAGCAGGGACGCGGATCGACGTTCGTGCTGCGTCTCCCGCGCGGCGGCGCAGCGGAGGCCGCGGCCTGACGACAGATTACCCCGGAAGCACACACTCCAGCCGTGCGAGCATCGGATTGCCGTCTTCCGCTTCGCTGCTCAACCACACCGTTCCATCCTGCGCGACCGCGATCCCCTCACCCTGCTCCTCCCGCAACCCTCGAACGTCCACATTCACCGGCTCCGTCACGCCACCGCCCACGAGATCTTCACTCGCATGGAAGTGGATCGAACCGTAGGTGCGGATGGCTACGCGGCTGCCGTCGCCGACCGTCGTGGCGCCCGTGACGTACTGCGTGCGATGCTGCGGCTGAGCCATCGCTTCGCGCACGCGCTCCAGCACCACTCCCGATTCTCCACGCGCCGTCACCGGATAGCGATAAAGCATGACGGGCCCGTCGGTGCCCTTCGTGATGATATACATGTCACCGCCCGGCAGGATGAACAGCGACTCGGCATCGCGGGCGCCGTCGGGATACCGCGCGTGCAGTGCCCGCGCCGGG
>JAGTUV010000193.1 GCA_018224305.1 Gemmatimonadota bacterium | reverse complement strand
TGACGCCTCCTCCGCGTACGCCGCCAGTCCGCAGTGGCGCTGCGCACTATCGCGTGCAGCCAGGTCGTGAAGCGCGCAGTGAACGCAAAGCCACCGATTCCGCGCGTCGCGCGTAGCAACGCTTCCTGTACAATGTCCTCGGCATCATCCGGCGATCCTGTCTGCACAAGAGCCCAGCGATAGGCCCGCGGCCGCACCATCTCGAGCAGCCGCGAGAGTGCGAGTGTGTCGCCCCCCTTCGCCGCGCGAACCAGTTCATCGGGTATTTCGTGCTCCAGCGCCATCACCGATTCGTTCGAGTTGCCGTGTAGACGTCACCAGACGACCGCGCGTTTACGTGCCTGGCGGTCGGCGCGCTGTGGCGGCGCCGGGCGGCGTGGTGATTTCGTGTTGCACGGGGGCTGCTAATCAGGTACGCTCCAGGCAGGAAACTGCGGATAACAACAGCGGACCTGGAACCCATTATGCAAAATGACCCATGCCGACAGCTTCTGGGCCGACGACGCCATGACGGATAGCAAAGCAGTGACGGCCGGACGACCGCGAATTGACAGCTGAGGCCCGGGAGATTCGGACGCTCGGATCCAGGGCACATTCATGAAGCCCGGGGACAAAATGCATAATGGGTTCCAGGTCCGCTTTCAGGAGGAACATTGAACGATCGCATTCTGCGCGCTCTGCGGCGCGAGCCCGTCGACCGAACCCCAGTCTGGATGATGCGCCAGGCCGGACGCTCACTACCCCGCTACAACGACTCGCGCGCGGAGCGCGGCATGTTCGAGTTGCTTCGTGACCCTCCCGCAGCCGCCGACATCACGGCAATGCCCCTCGACTACTATGACGTCGATGCGGCTGTCCTGTACAACGACCTCTCCACCCCCTACTTCGCCGCCGGCTTCGATGTCGAGATGCGCAAGGGTGTTGGGCCCGTCGTACACAATCCGATCATGAAGCCCGAAGATGTCGAGCGCCTCACGCCATTCGACCCACGTGTCGAACTCGACTACAACATGGATCAGATCCGCATCCTCGTCTCGCGCTTGAATGTTCCCGTGCTCGGTTTCATCGGCGCACCGTTCACGCTCTGCTCCTACCTGATCATGGGACATCGCTCGCGCGATCTCTCGGAGCTCAAGACATTCATGTGGAGCGAAACCGCGGCCTGGAACCGCCTGGCGGACTTCTGGGCGCAGCACATGGCCGAGTTCGCCATCGCACAGCACGAAGCCGGTGCCGGTGCCGTGCAGATTTTCGATTCCTGGGCGGGCGCGCTCGCACCGCAGGACTACGAGGAGTTCGTGCTCCCGCACATGCGCACGCTGTTCGAGCGCCTCGAGGCCGCGGCCGTGCCGACCATCAATTTTTTCAATGGCAATCCAGCGCTGCTCCCGCTCGTGGCACAGGGCGGCGGCGACGCCATCAGCGTCGACTGGCGCATGCCGATCGACGAGGCCTGGCGGATCATCGGCGAAGACCGCGCCATTCAGGGTAATCTGGATCCGTGTGCACTGCTCGCCGGAAAGGATTTCGCTCTGCGGAGGACGAAGGATATCCTGGACAGCGTAGCCGGCCGCCCCGGCCACATCTTCAACCTCGGCCACGGCATCCTGCCGGAGACGGACTGGCAGGTTGCGAAGGCCGTGATCGATTTCGTTCATGAGTACACGGCTCGCTGAGCGCAGCGTCGGCGAGCGTTCCCGTGAGATTGACCGCGGTACCCGCGAGCGCGCCCCTGAGCCGACGGCAGCGAGCGCGCCCCTGAGCCGACGGCAGCCGATCCCGCTGACCGCCAGCGTCAGCCGCCGCGCGCTTCCACCTGCGGGCGGCTATCGCCTGCCGCCACCCGCAGCGCCTCGACGGCCGCAACGTCGAACCGTGTGCGGTCGACAGGGTCTTTGATCCGGTTTTCGGCGGTGCTCTTGACCTCGTGAAGCTGACGCGCGAACGCCGCACGGGCGGCGAACGGCGCCGTGGCTGACAGCCGGCCCAGGAGGCGCATCATCGCGATCGCAACCATCGGGTTGTCGGCGGCGTAGTGGCGTAACTGATCGAACGCGATGCCCAGCGTGTCCTCGAGCACGGGCCGCCGGGTGATGAGCACAGGTCGCCCGTGACCGCTCATCTCTACCCGGTCGCCGCGCTTGCGCCATGCCAGTTCGAGCAGAAGCTCACCCAGCCGGTCCATCGCATTCAGGGCGGTGGTGGGGTCGTTGACGCTCGGTGACATTGCCTTCACGGCGATGTCCATCAGCTCGATCACACCCAGTTTCAGGTCCTGGTGCGGCGTACGTTCCATTCCGAGCAGGAGTGCACCGCGCAGGTCCGCTTCGATCTGTTCATCAACTTCCACGGCCGGCCACACACACATCACCTCATCACCCGGGAGGATGAACCTGCCGATCTCGGCATCGAGCCGGATGAAGAGGTGATTCAACTCGGCGACCTTCTTCAGGGTGGCCCTGTCGATCTCCTGGATATATCCGGACTTCGTCACCCTGATGGCACGGCTCGGCTCGTCACGACCCTCAGTGTACGCATCGGCCAGGACCAGCGGCTCCTCGTCATCCTCTTCCATGCGCTCGGGAAATACACGCCGTATCGACGCGAGCGTGTCCAATGCGACGGAATCGATGATGACGGACGCCTGGATCGAGCGGGCCGCGTGATTGATGAAGAAGATCAGGAACGCGATGCTGACGAGCGCCAGCAGCACGGCGCCGGTCACTGCAATGTTGGGAACAAACTCCTCACCCGCATCCGCCGTGCGCAGCGTCCGCTGCACGAGCAGGGTGTAGGTGAACGTGCCGATGAACACGCCCAGCACTATCTGGTTCGCGCGGTCCGACGTGAACTGTCGCAGCACGCGCGGCGTGAACTGACTGGAGGCGAGCTGCAGCGCTACGATCGTCACGGAGAACACCACACCGGTGACGGTGATGATGCTGCCGGAGATCGCGCTCAGTACGCCGGCTGCACCCTCCGCTGTTCCGCCGAACGCCCACCAGCGGCCGTCCGCTCCGACCTGGCCGAGCAGCGTGTCGTTGGCATTGACCAGCAGGATGGCCGCAACGGCTCCTGCCAGCGTCAGCACTGCGGGTACGAACCACAGGCTGTCGATCATCCTGAGCCACAGCGCCTTCAGTCGTGCCATCAGATGTCTCGCCGGTGAAGTGTGTCCGGAGCGGCCAGGCGCACGTCACGTGCCGTGACCCCGCGCGCCGTCAGGCACGGCGTAGCACCCCGTCACCCGCCGCCACCCGGATGCGCGCATCGACCGCAATCCCGCCCTTCTCCAGCGCGACGAACGGATTGATGTCCATTTCGATGATCTGCGGGTTGGCGCCGACGAGCTGGGACACGCGCTGGATCGCGTCTTCGATTGCAGCCATGTCCGATGGCGCCTCGCCACGCATCCCCTCGAGCAGCTTCACGCCCCGGATCGAGCGCACCATCTCCCGCGCGTCAATGTCCGACACGGGCTGCACACGAAACGTGACATCCTTCAGCGCCTCCACGTAGATGCCGCCGAGACCGAACATCAGAACGGGGCCGAATGATGGGTCCTGGCTCATTCCGATGATCGTCTCGCGCCCGCCTTTCACGAACCGCTCGACTATCACTCCGTCAATGCGCGCGTCCGGCATGTGCTCGCGCACGCGCGTCACCATGACATTGAACGCGGTGCGCACCTCATCCGCGGAGCGGATGTCGAGGGCCACACCGCCCACGTCCGTCTTGTGAACGACATCCTGCGAATCGATCTTGAGCACCACGGGCAGGCCGAGAGCACGCGCGGCTTCAGCGGCCTCATCGGCGCTGGCTGCGCGGGCGGACTTCAGTGTGGTGATGCCGTACGCCTCGAGAATGGCGAGAACACTGTCGCGTTCCAGATAGTCTGCACCCGCCTCGAGCGCTTCCGCGATGAGGCGTCGCACCACACCCTGATTGACTTCGTCTTCACGAATGCTCCCGGCCGGGCGCTCGAGCCACTGCCGATAGCGGTACATGCCGGCGAGCGCGCGCGCTGCTGCCTCGGGGAAGATGTATCCGGGCACACCGGCAGTGCGCAGGTCCGCCCGCCCCTCGGGCAGCCCCGCGCGCCCCATGAGCACTGCGAGCATCGGCTTGGCCGGCTGCGATTTCCGAGCTTCGACGATGCTGCGCGCCACATCCTGCTGACGCACGCGCAGCGGCGGCACGAACGCGGCTATCGCGGCATCGACATTGGGATCAGCCAGCACCGCCTCGAGTGCGAGACGGTAGCTCTCAGGCGTAGCGGTCGCGATCATGTCCACCGGATTCCTCACGCTCGCTTCGTCCGGAAGATTCTCGCGCAGCCTCGCCTGCGTTTCGGCCGAAAGTTCCGCGACCGACAGTCCGAGCGACTCGCATGCATCGGTGATGATGATGCCCGGCCCGCCGGCATTCGTCACCACGGCGACGCGGTTGCCGGCAGGCACGGGCAGCTGACCGAATGCCATTGCCATATCGAAGAGCTCTTCGACCGAGTCCACCCGGATGACGCCGCATTGGGTGAGCAGTGCGTCCGTCGCCGTATCGACACCTGCCAGTGCGCCCGTGTGCGATGATGCCGCGCGCGCTCCCGCCGCCGTGCGGCCCGCCTTCACTGCAATGATCGGCTTGCGACGGGTGACCTCGCGGGCGATGCGCGTGAACTTGGCAGGATTACCGAAGTTCTCGAGGTACATCAGTATCACGCGCGTCGCGTCCTCGGCCGCCCAGTACTCGAGCAGGTCGTTGCCGCTGATGTCCGCCTTGTTGCCGACCGACACGAAGTGGTGGATGCCGATGCCGTACTCGGCTGCATAGTCCAGGATCGTCACGCCCATGGCGCCGGACTGACTCATGAAACTGATCGGGCCGGCAGGCGGCATGATCGGCGCAAACGTCGCGTTCATGCGCACATCCTCCGCAGTGCTCAGCACGCCGAGGCAGTTCGGGCCGACCATCCGCATGCCGTAACGCTGCGCGATCGACAGCAGTTCCTGCTCCCGTTCGCGACCCGCCGGCCCGACTTCGCGGAAGCCGGCGGTGATCACCACGAGTGCGCGCACGCCCTTGAGTCCACATGCTTCCAGCGCCGCCGGTACCAGGTCCTTCGGCACGGCGATCACTGCCATGTCCACGGGCCCCGGCACGTCCGCAATGCTTCGGTATGCGGGGATGGAATGGACGGCGACCGCTTTCGGGTTCACCGGGTAGACCACACCCGTGAAGCCGTCGTTCAGCAGATTGTCGACGATCTCGTAGCCGACAGTGCCGGGCGTGCGGCTGGCACCGACCACTGCGATCGAGCGCGGGCGGAAGAACGCGTCGAGAAACGACTCAGGCTGGCTCATGGGCAGCAACCTAGCGCTGCCTCACTGCGTTCGCCACGGCAGCGTGACCGCGGTCTGGCCCCGGTTCGCCACGTCACCACGCCGGACCATGAGTAGCCTCACTGCGTTCGCCAGGGCAGCGGTCAGCCTACAGATGCACGCGATACCCAAGTGCGATGTTGCGTCCGGCCGCCGGCGCGAAATCCTTGATCCTGCTGGTGGATTCGCGGTGCAGCGCATTTGTCAGGTTGTCGACACGCAGTGTCAGCGAATGTACCCGCCCGAGCCAGCGCAGACGTGCGGCGGCATCGACGCGCAGGATCGTGTGCGCGTCCGTCGCAGTCTCGTCGGCCGTGCCGGTACGGTGCTGCGCGAACTCATGATGGGCATCGCCGCCGAGGGCGAACGTGCCATCGTCCCACCTCAGTGTGAT
>JAGTUV010000192.1 GCA_018224305.1 Gemmatimonadota bacterium | reverse complement strand
ATCTGCCGCCCGTCCGAGTCGCGGCACTGGTCCAGCGTTCATTTCTCAGCTGCGCCCGTGCGGCGGCGAACACCAGGCCGGGTGCGGATGGATCCGAGCTTCGCAAATGTACCCGCATGGACACGTTCCGCAAGTTCAAGCCACGCCTCTCCCCCCGGATCCCCAGGCGCGACATCATGTACACGAGCCGATGCACCGCCGGGTGGTCGACGAATGGCTCGACGGCGTGTACTGTACAGTCTACTGAATCGTGCACACACAGAAGGACAATCGATGCCCGAGTACGCCGTCGTCGCGCTCCAGACGCTCCGCGCAAATCCGTTGCGCACCATACTGTCCACGCTGGGCGTGATCATCGGCGTCGGCGCGCTGGTTTCCATCCTGTCGCTGGCGGATGGCCTGGAGGCGTTTTCGCGGGCGGAGATCGAGGCGACGACGGACCTGCAAATGATCAGCGTTGCGCCGATCACCACGGATCGTATGGACGGCGTGGTGCTGCGCCGCCGTGACTACCCTGTCTTCACGGCTGGCGACGAAGCCGACCTTCAACGTGAGCTGGGAGACGCCGCGCAGGTGGCGGTGAACGCGTCGTACGCATCCTTCTGGAACATCGAGGGCGACACGGCGGTGCTGCAGGCGGTGGTGGCGGCGCTCACGCCGGCCACGTTCGCGCACCGCGAGTTCTTCATCGTGGCAGGTCGCACGCTTACGCATGACGACGTGGCGTCGGGCCGGCGCGTCGCGCTCGTCTCCGCTGCCGGCGCGCGGCTGGCCGGCCGTGAGCCCGAAACGCTGATCGGTCGCGCGATCCGCATCGGACAGACGCCGTATGAGGTGGTGGGCGTTGCGGATCCCGACGGGCCCGACAGAGTGACGCGGCTGGCGGTGCCGCTGCTGCCGCCGTCCGATCTGCCTGGCGTGACGGACGCAGTGGTCCCGGTGCTGGTGGTACGCTCAGCCCGCGTCGAGCAGACGCGCGAGGTGCGCGCCCGCACGGAGGCGTGGCTCGACTCCCGGTACAACCTGCCGGACCGCACGTTCAACGTGTCGTCGCACGCCGACCGCATCGAACAGGCGTCACGCGGCATGCTCGTGTTCAAGCTGGTCATGGGCGCCATTGCCGGCATCTCACTGGTAGTCGGCGGCATCGGCATCATGAACGTGCTGCTGGCGTCGGTTACGGAGCGGACGCGGGAGATCGGGATACGTCGCGCGAGTGGCGCCAGCAGCGGCGACATTCGCCGTCAGTTCCTGGCGGAAGCCGTGGCCATCTCCGCTGTGGGCAGCGCACTGGGCGCCGTGCTCGGCCTGGTGGTCAGCGTGGCAGGGCTGCGCATCATCAGCCGGGTGACTGAAGCGCAGGTGTCGGCGGTCTTCGCGTGGGAAAGCATCGTTTTCGCCATGGGTGCGGCAGTCGTGATCGGGCTGGTGTTCGGCCTGTACCCCGCCCTGCGGGCGGCCCGGCTGTCGCCCATCGATGCCCTGCGGCACGAGTAGTGTGGACGGCGGTGTCGCGGCCACTCGGGCACCTCCCGGATGTCCCGGTCAGTGCTCCGGCGCCCTCCTCAAACCCAATTCGCCCGAAATCTCCCGCATCGCCTCGATGACGTTCGCGATGTGCGTGTCGAGCTCGACGCCGAGCAACTCGGCACCGCTGCGTACATCTTCCCGGTCGACGCCGGCTGCGAAAGCCTTGTCCTTCATCTTCTTCTTCACCGACTTCGCCTGCATGTCATCAATGCCGGTGGGACGCATGAGGGCGGTCGCCGTGATCAGGCCGGTCAGTTCGTCACACGCGACGAGCGTGCGGTCGAGCGGCGTCTCCGGAGCGATGCCGGTGAAATCGCTGCGATGCGCGAGAATCGCGTGCACCACCTCCTCCGGGTAGCCGCGCCTGCGCAGCTCACCGACAGCCTTCAGCGGATGCTCATCCGGGTATTTCTCCCAGTCGAGATCATGCAGCAGACCCGCCAGCCCCCACATCTCCTCATCTTCACCGGCGGCACGCGCATACCAGCGCACTGCGGCTTCCACCGAGCGCATGTGATTGCGCAGCCCCTCGTTGTCGACCCACTCCTCGAGCAGACTGAGCGCGTCCTCGCGTGTCGGCATGGATTCCTTTCCGGTGGCTGGGTCAGAGTGGGAAAATGGCGCCCCGCGCCGCGCTTGTAAACGTCTCCTGCCACGTTCCTCCGGAATGGCGTCGCGCCAGCGCGGCACAGCGCGCAATTCGCAACGCAGAGCGGCCGGCGGCCTCAACCGCGGAATTCGTGCATCCGAGCGGTCAGCTCGGCAGCATTTCTGGCAGGGACGGCGCACGTTTGTCCGGAGCACACGTATCCGCGCGGCACATCGCCCGTGATCATCGCCGCGAGTTCCGGCGGCAGCGCTGCACGATCCGCGGCATCGCCCTCCGCATCCGGTTCGGCCGGATTGAGGCGACGGATGACCGTACGCGGATGGATTGCACGCCGGGCTGACCGCCACATGGGACCGTCCTCCTCCTGCTCCACGACGACAACTGTGGTGACAGGCCGTGTCTCCCAGGCGAGGGCCTTCATCCACGTTGCGGCGGAGCTGCCGAGCTGTGACGCGGATCCGGCAAAGGCGCGCAGGATCGCACGACCGTCGTCGCGGGCCTCGACGTCGCCCGTGTATGCATGGAGACGGAGCAGGCCGAGAGCCGCCGCGCCATTACCGGATGGCGACGGCGCGTCAGCGATCGGGAAATAGGGCCGATCGAGCGCCTGTACCGCGCCTCTCGCATCGAGGGGCCGGTCTCGCAGTGCGCCGGCAGCAGGGTCGCGGAAGCGCGCGTGCATGACGCGCGCGACCGCTGTCGCGTGATCGAGCCATACAGGGTCCTGCGTGAACTCGAATGCGTCGATGAGCGCCAGCAGAACGTGTGCCTGGTCGTCGACATGCACACCCGCCGAATCGTCGCCCACGCGGTGCAGCACGCCGACATCAGTCGTGAATCCTTCGCGCATGATGCGCTCGAGTGCGCACAGCGCCGGTTTCGAGGCTCCCGTGACACCGGCGAACCGCTCCGCCGCAAAGAATCCCGAGGCCACGAGTGCGGACCAGCCGGAGTACAGCGTCGTGTCGATGTAGGGTGCCGGTCGCGCGTCGCGAGCCTCTTTCAGCAGCGTGCGGATCCGTCGAACCCGTTCCTCCGTTTGCGCGATCGGCAGGCCCAGCCGCTCGGCGAGCACATCCGTGGAGAACGCGCGGAACAGCACGTGTCTCGACCGATCCAGGTGCATCTCGCCACCGGGATCATCGAAGCCGTAGTAGAGCAGTGCGGTGCGTTCGAGTTCCTCATCACCCAGCGCACGGGCAACTTCCTCGCGCGTCCACGTCCAGTAGTCGCCGTCGTCGTCCGGGCTGTGATCGGCATCCTGCGATGCGGGGAATCCGCCCTCGCGGAGCATGTCGCCCGCGATATCCTGGTAATGCGCAACGACGTCTTCCGCGGCCGCGCGATACCAGGGCACGCCCAGACCCGCGAACGCGCGAGCGCACGTCGCCAGAAGCACGCCGTTGTCGTACGCCATTTTCTCGAAGTGGGGGATCAGCCAGCGCGCATCCGTGCTGTAGCGATGGAAACCGCCGCCGATCTGGTCGTGGAAGCCGCCCGCGATCATCGCGTCGAGCGTCTCCTCGACGATGCGGAGCGGCCACGGCGCCGCCGTGTCCAGATGCTCGTCGAGCAGGAGATCGAGCGCGCCCGCATTCGGGAACTTCGGTGCGCGGCCGAACCCGCCGTGCCTGAAGTCGAACGAATGAGCGAGCTCCTCGAGAGTCTCCGTGAGCAGTGTGTCCGTCGGCTCCCCGGCGCGTGCTTCCGCACCGGCCGCGGCCTCCAGCCGTTCTCCGATCCGGGACGCGGCCTCCAGCGCGCGCGGCCGCTCCTCACGCCACACCCGCTCGACCTCGTTCAGCACGTGAGTGAACGACGGTCTGCCGTGTGCCGCGACCGGAGGGAAATACGTGCCGCCGTAAAACACTTCGCCATCCGGCGTGAGGAAGGCAGTCAGCGGCCAGCCGCCCTGTCCCGTCAGCAGCTGCACGGCGCGCTGATAGCGGGCATCCACATCGGGGCGCTCATCGCGATCGACCTTCACCGGGACGAACAGGTCGTTGATCAGTGCGGCAGTGTCCGCGTCCTCGTAACTTTCGCGGTCCATGACGTGGCACCAGTGACACCAGACGGCGCCAATGTCGAGCAGGATCGGACGATCGGTGCTGCGTGCGCGGTCGAAGGCGGCGTCACCCCACGGCATCCACGCCACCGGCTGCTTCGCCCCGTGTTTCAGGAAAGGGCTCTTCTCGCCGGCAAGGTCATTCGCTAAGGGCTTCGCTGTGCTCATTCCGCTTCTTCTTCGTGTATGGACTGTTTGATGGCGACGATCTCGCGGCGCGCCCACGCGCCCGCCGCACTGTCCGCGTGCCGGCTGGCGAGCCTCGCCAGGTGCGGCAGTGCACGCGGCGGCGTGCGCAGGACACTGGTGTACAACTCAACGAGCTCACGGAGCGCACTGATCTCCGCGCCCGGCTCGCTCCGGCCGCGCTCCGCCGCCGTCAGGAACCAGGTCACCGCATCGACCGGACGTGCGCATTGATCGCGCAGGAGTCGCGCCAGCCGCATGGGCGGATCGGGATCATCGGGATAACGGGCACTGGCCCGCTCGAGTTCCGCCACCGCCTCGTCGAGGCGGCCCCGTACGATGAGCGATTCCGCGAGTGAGTACTCGCGCGCCCCCTTCGTGCTGCTGCCGCCCGGAAAATAGAGACCCGTCCCGACCCTGCCGCTGTACTCGGCGACGATGAGGCTGCCCGCGAACGCCAGCGCGAAGCCGCCGATGGCGAACAGCGGGGAGCCGGCAATGAAGCCGGGGAGAAGCGCGAACAGCGACCAGCCGAATGCCTTGATACGATGCGCGCGGGCGACAGAGTCCACATCGCGTATGGGGCGGCGCGAACGCGGTCGGTCGGCGCTCACACGCGCGAGCTCGGGCAGATGTCGCTGAGCATGCAGTCCTCACAGCGAGGTTTCGGTGCCTTGCAGATCGCGCGGCCGTGATAGATGAGGAGGTGCGAGATGTCCGTCCACTCATCGCGCGGAGTCAGCTTCATCAGGTCAGGCTCGATCTTCTCCGGCTCCGTGTGCCGGGTCAGGCCGAGGCGGCCGCTCACGCGGCGAACATGCGTATCGACCGCGATGCCTTCATTCATGCCAAACGCGTTTCCGAGCACGACATTGGCCGTCTTCCGGCCGACGCCCGGCAGGTCGACCATCGCATCGAAGTCGTTCGGCACCTGGCCGCCGTGCTGGTCGGTGACTGCATTCGCCATCCCGAGCAGGCTCTTCGTCTTGTTGCGGAAGAAGCCCGTCGACCGTATCAGCTCCTCCAGTTCTTCCGTGCGCGCACCGGCCATGTCCTCCGGCGACGGATACCGCTCGAACAATGCGGGCGTCACCATGTTGACGCGCTCATCCGTGCACTGCGCCGACAGGATCGTCGCAACGAGCAGTTCATAGGCATTGCGGAAATCGAGAGAGCACTTCGCATCGGGATACGCCGAGCGCAATCTCTCGATGATCTCGGCCGTGCGCGCGCGCCTGGCCGCCACGCCCTCCCTGCCCCGCGGCCGGCGCACCGCGGTGACGGCCTGCGGGTCGCTCGGCT
>JAGTUV010000191.1 GCA_018224305.1 Gemmatimonadota bacterium | reverse complement strand
GCCGGAATCGATACGGTGCGCAACCTGGGCAACTTCATTCTCCAGGCCGGTACGCCGGACTACTTCAGGACGCTCGGTACGCGTGTGATCCGGGGACGGGCTTTCGACGAGCGCGATCGGGAGAACTCGCAGCGGGTCGTGGTCGTCGGCGAGGGGATGGCACGCGTGCTGTGGCCGAACCAGGAGGCAATCGGTCAGTGCCTTCGGATAGCCGCGGCGGACGCGCCCTGCACGAGGGTGATCGGCATTGCCGAGGACGTGCGGATCCGCACACTCACGGACGAGCGGGAGTACGCCTACTATATCCCTGCCTCGCAGTACGGTGAGGAGATGTACGCGCAGCTCTTCGTGCGTCTGGACGGCGCGGCGGCGAGCCACGTCGAAACACTGCGGCGCCGGCTGCAGGCGGAAATGCCGGGCGCGGCCTACGTCAACGTGCGGCCGTTGCGTGAGATGGTCGACCCGAGCCTGCGCGCGTGGAGCTTCGGCGCCACCATGTTCGTCGCGTTCGGAGCCCTCGCGCTGGTGCTGGCCGCAATTGGTCTCTACAGCATGATCGCATACGGAGTTGCGCAACGGACACGCGAGCTGGGCGTCAGGATGGCTCTGGGCGCTTCGGCGGGGCACGTCATACGCATGATCGTCGCGACGGCACTGCAGCTCGTCGTCGTCGGATTGGCGATCGGCGGTGCGATCGCGATGTGGGCTGCACCGCGACTGGAGCCCCTGATGTTCGAGGCGTCGACGCGCGACCCGGCGGTCTACGGGGCCGTGGCGGCGATGCTCGTGGGTGTGGCGCTGGTGGCGAGCGTCGTACCGGCGATGCGGGCGCTACGGGTCGATCCTAACACCGTGCTGCGCGCCGACTGAGCGGCCGCTAGAACCCGGTGATGGCCCAGTGCCCGGTTCGCACCGGTAGCAGGCGCGAGCATTCCTCGCGTACCACGCTGCCGGTGCTATCGAACATCCTGAGTCAGCATCAGGACGACCGCGCCCGGGCGCGGGGCCCGGGCGCGGCATCATAACGCGCGGCTCAGGGGTTGGTCGCCTTCGCCTGTCGCACCTTCTCGGAATACTTCTCGTAGAGCTGCCGGTGTATGTCCATCATGTCGATCTCGCGACCCTGGACGTACGCCTGCTCGACACTGGCGAGGTAATCGAGCGGGTTGCCGGTGGTGATGAGCAGTGTGGCGTCGCGTCCGACCTCGAGTGAGCCGACGCGATCATCGATGCCCATGATGCGGGCGGGGTAGATCGTGACGGCGCGGAGCGCCTCGTCGGCCGGCAGTCCGAACGCCACGGCAACGCCGGCCTCGTACGGCAGCCGGTGGGTGTACGCCGCGCTCGAGCCGCCGGTGATGGCGAACATCACGCCTTTCTCGTGCAGGCGCGCGGCCAGTCCATAATTGCCGTCGTACCCTTCCCAGTCGCGGTTCGGCGAATTCATGCTGGACGTGAGCAGGATCGGAATCCGCTTCGCGGCCAGATGGTCGGCCACGTACAGTGCATCCTGGGCGCCGCGCAGCACGAGCCGCACGCGCTCGGACTCCGCCCACGCGATGGCATCCTGGATCTGCTGAATGTCGTTGGCGGAAACGACGACGGGGATGTCACCGTTCACGACCGGTACCATCGCCTCCCACCGCGAGTCGGTGTTGTGCGGCACACCGGACGCCTGCGCATCACGGTATGCGCGCGCAGTCGCGAACATGTCGCGCAGGCTGCGGATCTGTTCCGCGTAATCAGGGCGGTTGTTGTTGCCGCGCCCGGCGTTGCCCTGTCCGGCGGTCGGGTTCGGCCAGTTGACGTTGAGCGCGGCGCCGCTCTTCAGCGTCATCGTCTCCCATGTCCAGCCGTCCAGCATCAGAGCGGCCGAGAGACCGGAAACGACACCGCCGGCCGGCGTGGTCAGCGTCACGAGCACGCCGTTGGAGCGCGCGGTCCCGATGTGCCGGCTCTCCGGATTGACGGCGACCTCTGCGCGCACGTTCGGGTTGAAAGCGCCCAGCTCGTTCGTGTCGCTCGTCACATCGACGGCACCGATCTCCTGGAGGCCCATCGCGCTGTACGCGTCGATAAGGCCGGGGTAGATGTGCTTCCCGGAGACATCCACCCGGCGCGCGTTCGACGGCACCGCGACATCGGTTCCGACGGCAGTGATCACGCCGTTCTCGAACAGGATCGTGCCGTTCTGGATGACACCGTTCGTCACCGTGTGGATCGTGCCGCCGGTCAGCGCGATCGGCTGGCTCTGGGGCGGGGCCGGCACCTGCGCCGCCGCAGGCACTGCGGCAGCAGCTCCGACGATCGTCGCGAATACGGTCACCGCGATCCGCGCGAACGCCGCTCGAGTCCCCGTCCTGCGTCGCAGGCGCGCGGCCACCGTCCGTTCGTTCATCATCATCATGGTCTCGTGCGTGGTGGCGGTGATCATCGTGAGCCTCCCGCCTCGTTGTCGTCGTCATCACCGAGGATGAGCTGGATGAGCTGCGCACGTTCGCGTTGCACGCGCGTGCGCGCTTCCATGTCCTCGGCCAGGTCGAAGTACCTGCGGCCGTCGATCCACGTCTGTTCGGCGCGTGTGAATTGCGACAGCGGGTGGCCGTTCCAGATCACGAAGTCCGCATCGAGCCCCGGCTGCAGCGAGCCGACACGATTCTCGAGGCCGAACACGGCAGCCGTCCGGTTCGTCACCAGCGACAGTGCATCCTCCTCGCCGATGCCCGTGCGCAGCATCTTGCCCGCTTCCCAGTTCATGCGGGTCGAGATCTGACCGTCATCGGAGTGCAACGACGTGAGGACGCCGGCGTCCATCAGGATCTTCGCGTTGTACGGGGTGCCGTCGTACGCCTCGACCTTGAACGACGACCAGTCGCTCCACACGACGGCGGCGACACCGCTGGCCGCGAGCTCGGGCGCGATCTTGTACGCCTCGACTCCATGCTGGAGGGCCTGGATGCTGAAGTCGAACTCCTCGGCGAGGCGGACCAGTGCGAGGAACTCGTCCTGGCGGTAGCCGTGCGACTGCACGCGGAGGTCCTCGTTCAGAATGTCGACCAGCGCTTCCATGCGCAGGTCGCGCCGTGGCGGCAGGCCTTCCCGTCTCGACTCCCACCGCTGCCATGCACGCTCGTAGTCGCGCGCGGCCATGAAGTGATCGCGAATGATCTGCTGCGTGCCCATGCGCGTGTCGGGATAGCCATCTTCGCGGCGCTTCGGGTTCTCGCCGAGCGCGAACTTCACCGTGCGCGGAGCGTTTTCGAGTTTAAGCTGATCGGGCAGCGCGCCCCAGCGCATCTTCAGGAACACGTTCTGTCCGCCGATCGGGTTGGCGGAACCATGCATCACGTGTCCGAGCGTCAGGCCGCCCGCGAGCTGGTGATACATGTCGATTCTGTTGTGCGTCACGACATCGCCCATGCGCACTTCCGGCACGATCGCAAAGCCGCTCTCGTTCGTGCCCGACGTGCTGGTATGCACATGCGCGTCGATGAGTCCGGGCGTCACGTGCCTGCCCGTCGCATCGACGATCGTTGCGCCGGACGGCGCGTCGAGGCCGCGGCCGACACGCACCACCTTGCCGCGCGTCACCAGCAGGTCGGCATTGTCGATCCGGCCCTGCGGGCCCTGCGTCCACACCGTCGCATTGCGGACGAGCACGTGCTGCGGCTGTTCCGGCAGCCGCTCACGGCCGTAGGCCACGGCAGGCCGGATATCGGCGAGCACGAGCGTCGGCGCGTAGCCGCCTGCGCCGTTGTCATTGCCGTTGCCGTCTCCGCCATTGGAGTTCTCCGCTACGGTCGCGCGCTCCGTGCGTTCCGCGCGCCAGCTCCGGCTGGTGCCGTCCGGCAGTGCGCTCCAGCCGTACGCTTCGTCTCCGGAAATCGAGCCGGACAGGCGCACGACACCGGTGACGCCGATGGCGCGGCCGGGGAACGCCACGTGGAGCCGGCCGGCCTCGGTGCCGGCAGCGACCTCCGACAGCGTAACTTCGGGCTGCCCGTTCAGCGTCAACGTTCCGCGCAGGCGTTTCGGTGTGCCGGTCACGTTGAGGCGCCCGTTAAGACGTGCGTCGTCCGATGACGCAACGATCCACTGGCCGCGCGGGTCAACCGCGGGATCCGGAGTGATCACGTAACGCTCGCCCTGCACCCATACGTCACGCACTTCGGTGTCGTCATCGAACAGGTCGCCGTTCGTGATGACGATGTTCGCCAGCTTGCCGGCTTCGAGCGTGCCGTGAGTCGACGCGATGTCCAGCATGCGCGCGGGATTGACGGTGAGGGACGCCAGTGCGACATCGCGCGACAGCCCGCGCTCGACGGCTGCACGCAGGTTCGGCAGGAAGTCATCGACGTCGTCCAGCGCATCCGCCGTGATGGCGAACTGCACGCCGGCGGCAGCCACCCGCCCCGGGTTCTCCGGTGCAAGATACCAGTGCCGCAGCTCATCGAGATCCGCGTTCAGCGCCGCTTCCGGGCTCTTCACGTCCGGGGCATCGGGGAAGGCGAGCGGCAGCACGAGCGGTGTTGTCAGACCGGCGAGGACGTCGAGGATCCTGTATTCCTGGCCACTCCCGCGCAGCCACAGCGACACCGGGAACTCTTCGGCGATCGCGCGTGCGCGCAGGATGTCCTCTTCCGAACGCGTCTCGACGATCAGCGGCTCATCCCGCCGCACCACACCGTCGAGCGACGCGAGTGCAGCGTTCGTCTCCGGCGCCTGTAGCCCGCGGGGGGCGCGCCGGTACGTGTCCCACACACGGATGTACCAGTCCGCGTCGAGCAGCGTCTGCCGCACGAGCGCAATTGCGCCCATCGGCGAGTTCGGGTAAGTGCCACCGAGCTCCCTGCTGCCGCTCAGCGACAGCGAGTGACCAACGGCCGGGCGCAACACCCGCGCGCCCGCCGACCCATCGCCCAGACTCACCACCGCGGTCCGGCCGCGGAAGATGCCGAGCCGCGGCACTGCGTGCGCTGTCGTGAATCCCTGCGAGCGCAGCGCCGAGCGACGGTCAGCGTCATCGCGGAAGTCAGCAGCAGCGCTGAAGTATGCGCGCACCTGCGGGTTCCAGTGGACGGGGCCCGGATCCCGTTCGCCCTCAGGCGGAGCGGCATCGATCTCGAGATCCGCATGCGCGTCGATGAAGCCGGCGTAGAGTGTCCGGCCCGCCATCGGCCACACGCGCGCATCCGCAGGAACGTTCACGCGCGTGCCCACCGCCTCGATCACGCCGTCCCGCACCACGAGCGTAGCGTTGTCCAGCACACGGCCGGGCGATACCACGATCCGCGCGCCCGTGAATGCGTGCACGCCGGGCGCATTGTCGCGCAGCGCAACGACCGGTTCGGTCCGCGTGGCCTGCTGTGACCACGCTTCGCCGGGCGCCAGCACCAGCAGCACGAGCAGGGAGAGTCGCCACGATTTCATGATGGCTCCTGATTGAAATGGGGAGAGGCACCGCGACTTCGTCAGAATCACACGCAGTTCTACGGGTGCGCCCTGACCTGAAGATATGGCTCCGGGCGATTGTATGCTAATCCGGTGAGCGGCCGCCTGCGGCCACGTGCTCATCGGTTGCGGCTCAGAGCTCATGGTTCCCGCCTTTGCGAAACACCTGCTCGTAGATGACCTCGGCGGCGAGGGCGCTGCCCGCCTCGTTGAAATGGCCCTCGCGGGGGAAGTAGAGTACCGATCCCGGTGCGGCCTGGCGCAGCGCCGGAGTGAGGTCGACAAAACGCACGTCGAGCCGCTGCGCGACGCTCTGCACAAGGCGCTGCGGCCGGTCCGGGTCGGAGAGGAAGCGGGCATAGCGTGCATCGTTCTGCACGTTGGCGGCAAGCATCGAAATGTACGCTTCATGCACCTGGAACGGCGACGGCACGAAGACGATGGAAAGCTCGGGCGCCGCGGGCATGGCGCGGAGTGCCCGGATCACATGTTCGAGCACCTCCTCGGTGACGCCCCACCTCGCCTCCCACTGGGGTCCGTACCAGCCGGCGACGATGCCGGGGGTGCGGGGCAGCTCCGGCGCGATGCCCAACGCATCGCTGGCGCGCCAGAGTCCGGGATAGGACACTGCCAGGACCTCGATCTGATAACGCAGGTAATGAGCGAACAGGGAGCGTGCAAGCCAGCCGTTTGCGCTGGTGTGCACCAGCGCGCGGGGTGCATCGATCGGCGTCTGCTGGAGTCTCCCGGCGGTGTCGACGTGGAACGCCGGCTGAACAGAATTGCGTGTCAGGGTGGCGTAGTGGAGGCCGAGGTTGTCCTGCAGATCGTTCGAGAAGAACGCGAGCACAACCTTGCTGCCCATATCGAAGCCATTGGTCTGTAGTTCCTTCATCAGAAGATACTGCTGGCCGGTCCCGTAGCCGGGTGCCGCGACGTTCACGACTTCGACGTTGCTTCCTGCCAGCGCCTGCAGGCGCGCGGGGATGGTGTGTTCCTGCTGAAGCGGAGCGCCGAAGATGAAGGAATCGCCCAGCACCGTGACGCGTTCTACGCCCGGCGGCGGTTCGGGCGCGAGCGGCCCGTTGCGCAGGCCCTGTGCGTTGACG
>JAGTUV010000190.1 GCA_018224305.1 Gemmatimonadota bacterium | reverse complement strand
CACAGGTCGGCAGCGACATCTACTCCATCATGATCCCGCAGGTCGGCGGACCGACACCCGTGGTGAGCGTTGGCAACATTGCAGGCGCTCCGGTTCCGGCGCGCAAGCTCACCGACATCGGCGGCGAGTTCCCGTCCTGGAGCGCCGATGGCGAGCGTGTGCACTGGGCGATCGGCAATGCGTTCGTGACGTACGACCTCAGCCGCGCACAGGCGATCGATGACAGCACGAAGGCGCTTACGCAGGCGCGCAAGGACAGCGCGCATTACGCACGCACCGTGATCGACAGCCTGAAATCGGTTCGCGCGCGCGCGGACAGCGTGAAGAAGGAGTCCGGCGCGGTCCCGGACTCGCTCAGGACCCGCATCAACGCGCTGCGCGCCGACTCGGTCAGGATCCGCGCGGATTCGCTTATCGCGCGCGTGGACTCGATGCGACTGCGTGCCGACTCCCTACTCGCGCGTGCGGAAGCGATCCGTCTCGGGCAGGACACCATACCGCCGGACACTACGAGCGGCTACAAGCCGCACGAACAGCGTTTCACCGTGACCAGGGCGGGGGACTGGCCACGCGGGACGGTGGTGCTGCGCGGCGGTCGCGTATTGACCATGAAGGAGCACGAGATCATCGAGAACGCCGACGTGCTCGTGCGCGACAACCGCATCATCGCCGTCGGCCCGCGTGGCGAGGTCGAGGTGCCGGCGGACGCGCACGTGATCGACGTGACCGGCAAGACACTGATCCCCGGCTTCATCGATACGCACTACCACGCGCAATGGCTCGTTCCGGAGATCCACCCCGGACAGGCGTGGCAGTATCTGACCAACCTCGCCTACGGCGTCACGACGACCCGTGACCCGCAGACCGCGTCGACTGACATCCTGAGCTACGCCGATCGCGTCGAGACCGGTGGCATGCTCGGCCCGCGCATCTACTCGACCGGACCGGGCGTGTTCAGCAGCGCGAACGTGCGCAACCTCGATCACGCGAAGACCATTCTAAGGCGTTACGCTGAGTACTACGACACGAAGACGCTCAAGATGTACATGACCGGCAACCGGCAGCAGCGGCAGTGGATCATCCAGGCCGCGAAGGAGCTGGAACTGATGCCGACAACCGAGGGCGGCCTCGATTTCAAGCTCGACCTGACCCATGCCTTCGACGGCTATCCCGGCATCGAGCACAACCTGCCCATCGCGCCGATCTTCATGGACGTCGTCGAGCTGTTCAAAGCATCGCAGACCACGAACAGTCCGACACTGCTCGTGTCCTACGGCGGGCCGTTCGGCGAGAACTACTACTACACGAAGGAGAACGTAGCCGGCGATCTCAAGATGCAGCGCTTCATGCCCAAGGCCGCACTCGACGCGCGCAGCCGGCGCCGCGGGCCCGGCGCGGGTGGAAGCCCGGGACAGGCCGGGTGGTTCCTCGATGAGGAGTACATCTTCCCGCAGCACGCGGAGTTCACGAAGCAGCTGATCGAGAATGGCGCCCGCGCCGCCGTCGGCAGCCACGGCCAGCTTCAGGGCCTCGGCTATCACTGGGAGCTGTGGTCCATGGCCTCCGGTGGCCTGTCCGCCCACGACGCATTGCGCGCTGCGACCATCTACGGCGCGGAGGCGATCGGCTTCGGCTCGGATATCGGGACGATCGAGACGGGCAAGCTGGCCGATATCCTGGTGCTTGACGCCGACCCGCTCGCGGACCTGCGCAACACGACCAGCCTGCGGTACGTGATCAAGAACGGGCGGGTCTACGACGCCGGCACGCTGGACGAGGTCTGGCCGCGTCAGAGGCCGCTGCCGGCGCAGTACTGGCGCGGCGACGCGCCGACGGACGTCCGCGCCGGCGTGCGCTGAAATTCCGGACCTGGTTTCCACGTTGCAGATGATGCGGTCTGACTATGCATTATCCACATTCTGAAGGTCTGGGAACCTGATATTTTGGGTCCAAGCAGGCCGGCAGCTGTGTCCCTGGATTGGCTGCCGGCCCTCTTGACAGGCTACGGGGTGCGGATTCGACCGCCAGAGTCCATTATACACTCCCGCCCCCGGTCGTCCGATAGCCCGATGGGGCCATTTGAAACCTGGAACCCGGGTCCGGTCCATGAACGTCACGATTCACGTCAACGGCACCCGCCACACCATCGACGTCCCGCCGGAGATGCCGCTGCTCTGGGTCCTGCGCGACATCCTCGACCTGAAGGGCACGAAGTTCGGCTGCGGCATTGCTCAATGCGGCGCGTGCACCGTCCACGTGAACGGCAATCCGACCCGTTCCTGTATTACGCGTGCATCCGTGGTCGACGGCGCAGAGATCCGGACGATCGAGGGCCTTTCCCCCGACGGCACCCATGCCCTTCAGCGGGCGTGGATGGAGCTGGACGTACCACAGTGCGGATACTGCCAGGCCGGCCAGCTCATGTCGGCGGCTGCGCTTCTGGAGGACAATCCGGCGCCGACGGATGAGGACATCGACCGTGCGATGAACGGCAACCTCTGCCGCTGCACGACGTACCTGCGCATCCGCCGGGCGATTCACCACGCCGCGGCGATCCGGGGGAGACAGAGTCCTGTCGACGGCGCCGGCGGCCCGGACGCCATCGAGGGGCGCGAGCATATCGGCGGCGGCGCGGACGACACCGGTGGCCGCGGGCATATCTACGGCGGCGCTGGCGACACCGGTGGGCGTGAGCGTATCGACTCGCCTGCAGCGCGCTGAGGAGGCGACATGACGACGACACTGAATGTGAGCAGGCGCAGCTTCCTGCGCGCGACCGCCCTCGCTGGCGGTGGCATGCTCCTGGGCTTCAGGGTGAATCCGCTCGGCGCGTCGGAACCGCTGTTCGATCCGATCACGAATGATTTCCTGCCAAACGCGTGGATCCGCATCACGCCGGACAACGTGATCACGCTGATCGCGCAGAACCCGGAGATCGGTCAGGGCGTGAAGGCAATGCTGCCAATGTTGATCGCCGATGAACTGGATGCGAACTGGAGCGCCATCCGTATCGAGCAGGCCGGCTTCGACCCGGCGAAGTACGAAGGTCAGTTCGCGGGCGGCAGCAACGCCACGCCGTCGAACTGGCTGCCGATGCGTCGCGTGGGCGCTGCTGCGCGTGCGATGCTCGTTACAGCCGCCGCGCGCGGGTGGGACGTGCCCGAACACGAGTGCACTACGCGCGAGAGTGTCGTTCATCACCGTGCCAGTGGTCGTTCCCGCACATACGGCGAACTGGGAATTGAGGCCGCCGGGGTGACCGCGCCGGACCTCGAGACCGTCGCGCTCAAGGATCCGTCGCAGTTCCGGATCATCGGCACCAATGTCCACAACGTGGACAATCTCGCGATCGTCACCGGGAAGCCTCTCTACGGCATCGACCTCACCCTTCCCGGCATGCTGCACGCCGTGTACGTCAAGTGCCCGGTGTTCGGCGGCACGGTCGCGGGCGCAAATCTGGATGAGGTGCGGACGTTGCCCGGCGTACGCCACGCGTTCGTGCTCGAAGGCGGAACGACGCTGAACGGTCTGCTCGGCGGCGTCGCAATCCTTGCCGACAACTGGTGGCTTGCGAACAACGCACGCCGATCATTGCAGGTACAATGGAACGAGGGCCCCACGTCCTCCCAGAGCAGCGAGGCGTTCGCGCGGCAGGCAGAGGCACTGTCACAGCAGCCGCCGCAGCGCACGTTGCGCAGTGATGGCGATGTCGACGCAGCGCTCCGCTCGGCGGCGCACACGGTCACGGCCGCCTACCATTACCCCTTCATCGCGCACGCTCCGCTCGAGCCGCAGAACTGCACCGCACACTACCGCGACGGCCGCCTCGAGATCTGGGCGCCATCGCAGACGCCCCAGAGCGGACGCCGCCTCGTGTCGACCACACTCGGCATCGACGAGGACGACATCACGATTCACCTGATGCGCATCGGCGGCGGATTTGGACGCCGGCTCGCAAACGATTACATGGTCGAGGCCGCTGCCATCGCGCGGGAAGTCGATGTGCCGGTCAAGCTGGTGTGGACGCGCGAGGACGACATGCAGCATGATTTCTACCGTCCTGCCGGCTGGCATCATTTCACGGGCGGTGTCGATGCGAATGGACGGCTGACCGCGTGGCGCGACCACTTCGTATCATTCGGCGAGGGCGAGCGGTTCGCGTCGAGCGCGGGCATTCAACCGACGGAGTTCCCGGCGCGCTTCGTGCCCAACTACGCGCTCGATGTTTCCGTGATGCTGTCCGGAATCCCGACGGGCGCGTTACGCGCGCCCGGCAGTAATGGCCTGTGCTTCGTGATGCAGGGATTCATCGACGAGCTCGCGCATGCCGCGGGGCGCGACGCCGTCCAGTTCCGGCTCGACCTGTTGTCGCAGGTACATGACACCAACGGCTGGCAGGCTGATCGCATGCGCGGCGTGCTCGAGATGGTCGCCGAGAAGTCCGGCTGGTCGAACCGACGACTGCCGCGCGGCACCGGCATGGGTGTGGCTTTCCACTTCAGCCATCGCGGCTACTTCGCCGAAGTCGTGCAGGCCTCCGTCACGCAGGATGGCGATCTCGGCATTGACAAGGTGTGGATTGCCGGCGATGTCGGCAGCCAGATCATCAATCCGATCAATGCCGAGCACAACGTGCAGGGCGCCGCACTGGACGGCATCGCCGAGGCGCTCGGCCAGGAGATCACTATCGAGAACGGTCGCACCGTGCAGAGCAACTTCCACAACTTTCCGCTGCTGCGCCTGACGCAGGCGCCGCCGGTGGAGGTTCATTTCCGCGTGACCGACAATCCGCCGACGGGCCTGGGCGAGCCTGCGCTGCCGCCGGTGATTCCGGCGCTCTGTGCTGCGATATTCGAGGCGGCGGGCAGGCGGATCCGTTCGCTGCCCCTGTCGAAGCACGACCTCAGCTGGACGTAGCCTGTGACGCACAGCATGACTGACCACCGCAGCGTGACGACGCGCCGCATTATCACTACAGCACGACGCAGCTCGACTGATCACCGCAAGCATGACGATGCGTCGCCGGGAAGCCACGCTCGACTACAGTCACGACGACAACGTCCCGTTCAACCCCGGAGGATACATGTTAAGTTTTCATCGCACTGCGTTCCTGACTGCCTCATTGTTCCTGGCCACCGCCGCGACTTCGATCCACGCGCAGGACGCCAACCGCGCTGTAGCGGATGGAGGCATTGCCGTCGACGGCTGGATGGGACGGATCGATGCCCGTGCAGCGGCCAACGGCGAGACCATCAATGACGCGAAGCTCGCGATGCACGGCGCTGCACTGCACGTCATCACCGGCCCTGCAACCACGTACTGGAATCCTGCCAACACGGCGTCCGGCAACTACACCGTGTCGGCGACATTCACCGAGCCGCGCTACATGGAACTGAACGACCACCCGCATCCGTACGGCATTGTCATCGCGGGTACCGGCATGGACTCCGACCAGCAAAGCTACCTGTACTGCGCGGCGAACGGTGCGGGTGACTTCATCGTGCGTGGATTCGGTCCTGAGCCGTTCCAGATGAACGGTCGTCGCGGCGAGTCTCACGATGCCGTCAACAAGGCTGCCGGTCCGGGACAGCCGGTAACACAGCAGATCGCCGTATCAGTACGCGGTGACAGGATCGAATGCTCGATCAATGGCACGGTCGTCGGCAGCTATAGCCGGTCGGATCTCGTCACCGACGGCCGGCTGAGGTCGACGGACGGCGCCTACGGCATTCGTTTCGCGCACAACACGGAGGGCACTGTCGAGGGGCTTACGGTCACGCAGCACTGAGCGTGGTGAGGCGCCCGACTGGCGCTCAGCCACTATCGAGCGGTGAGTGCCAGTCGCGGCGGTTCACTCCGCGTTCCGGGCTCCGATGACGGCAATGCACTCGATCTCCACGCGCGCATTACCCGCCATTCCGCTCACTGCCACTGCGCTGCGCGCCGGTCGGTGCTTCTCGAAATAGGTGGCGTATACGTCATTCATTGCGCCCCACTCCGCGAAGTCGGCGAGGAACACCGTGCACTTGACGACGTCATCCATGGTGGCGCCGTTATCCTCGAGCAGCGCCTTGATGTTTTCCATCACCGCGCGCGTCTCCGACGTGATACCGCGCTCACCGCGCAAGCCGAGTTGGCCGGACAGGTAGATGGTACGGCCGACGCGCACTCCGCTCGACAGGAATCGGCCGTTGCCGATGAACTCGATGTCCTCCTGCTGCTGCTGCACCTCTACGCCGTCGCCCAGACCGATGCTGGAGACCTGCGTTGTCCACAGCGCAGTTGCTGCGATTACGGCAACGCCGGCCAGCGCTGCGGTCTTTACCACGCGTGATGCTCTCATTTGGCGCCTCCTGTCAGATGGTGTTCTGTGCAGCACGCGCAATGTGCTCCGACGCACGGAACGCGAGTGCCATGATCGTCATTGTAGGTTGACCACGACCCGATGTCACGAAGCTGCTGCCGTCGCATATGAACAGGTTGCGTACATCGTGCGAGCGATGATACCTGTCCACCACCGACGTGGCCGGATCGTCTCCCATGCGGCACGTGCCGAGCAGGTGCGCGCCGATTGTGCTCTCGGCAGCTGGCTCTCCCCAGATTTTCTTCGCGCCCGCCGCTTCCATGAGTTCGCGCGATCGTGCCTGTAGAAATGCGATCATCTTCACGTCGTCCGGATGATCGCGGTACGTGGCACGCAGTGCGGGTCGGCCGAGGACGTCAGTCACATCAGGATCGAGCGTGATGGTATTGGTCTCCACCGGCAGCGACGTGCCGGCGGCGGCGACCTGCATTGTCCGCGTGAAATACTCGTGCAGCCGTTCCTTGTACTGCTGACCCCACCATGGCTCGTCCGGTGGCAGCCCGAAAAGCCCGAACATGATGGGTCCGGAAAACAGACGCGAGTCCAGGCCACCGCCGCCGTAGAAGCCGCGGCCGGGATCGCTGTCATAAAAGTCATGAATGATACGTGTCGCCTGCACGCTCTTGTACTCGTTGAGCGGATGCTCGAACAGGGCGAACGTGTCACCGTGCGCGTTCCACATCATGTACCTGCCAACCAGCCCGCTCGAGTTGGCAAGTCCGTTCGGCGCCTGCGGTGAGGCGGACATCAGCAGCAGTCGTGGCGTCTCGGCGCCGTTCGCGGCGATGATCACTGCCCGCGCGTTCTGCTGCCGCTCGACGCGGTCCGCACCGACGTACGTGACGCCGGTTGCGCGGCCCGCGCCGTCGATGTCGACGCGCAGAACGATCGACTCCGGCCGTATCTCACAGTTGCCGCTGTCGATCGCCTGGGGAATCATCGCTACGAGAGTCGACGACTTGGCCCCCATCTCGCAGCCGTACCCCATGCAGTATCCGCAGTGTACGCACGCGTTTCGTCCGTTGAACGGCTGTGACAGCACCGCGAGCGGCGCCGGCTGTGCGTTCAATCCGAGCTTCCTCGCGCCAGTCTCGAGCAGTGCACCCGATGACTTTACCGGCATCGGCGGCATGGGATACGGCCGCGAGCGCGGCGGATCGTTCGGACCGGGTGCACCCGACACGCCGATCTCCCAATCCACACGCGTGTAGTACGGCTCCAGCTCCTCGTACGTGATCGGCCAGTCGGCGAAGCCGGTACCATTAATCGCGCCCACCAGTGAACGCTCCTTGAAGTCGACGGGCCGGAACCGCCAGAAGTTGGCCGTGAAATGGACACTGCTGCCGCCCACACCCGATGCGTACAGCAGCGGTGGCGGTCCGCCCTGAGACAGCTCGGCCCTCTCATCGGCGGAGCGGCGGAACGTCTGCGGGAAGTCCGCACGAGATGGCAGCAGGTCGTCGTAAAACCACGTCGACATCTCGTCGTGTACGAACTCCTGCGTCCGGCGCCACGGTCCCTGCTCGAGGACCACTACACTGAATCCCGCCGTGGACAACTCCTTCGCCATGATTCCGCCGGCCGAACCCGAGCCGACGATCACGAAGTCGACCTGTTCGCTTTCTGCAAACGTGCGCTGCCTCATGCCGTGCCTCCGGCTGTCGGACCATGCACGCGCACATGCTCTTCGTCGTACCAGCCGAAAGGTGGATGAAACGCTGGGGCGTGCTCCATCTGGAGTAGTGTGAACCCCGCATGATCGCGATTCCCGCCGTGGGATGGGTCGGCGAATGTGCCGGCGACAACCAGCAACCGCGCGATGAAGAAGAATTCTGAGTCCTCGACCTCGTGCATCAGCGCGTCCTGCTGCTCCGGCGATGCATCAGCGAACGCGACGGAGTGTGCCGCGGTTGCACGCGCGTCCAGGTCTGCCAGACCCCCGGTGATCAAGTCGCGGAAATGCGCCATGGGTCCGCCGAGTGCACCATCCGCGAACCAGGCCGCCCCCGCCTCTTCCGCGCCCGGCAGACCATCGCCGGAGGGTAGAATGCGTGTGGCGAACGCGCGTATCGCCCGGCCTTCTGCCGCCGACAGCGTTGTGAACGGATCGTTGCGGGTGGCCGCATCGCGCGCGCAGGCGGACAGCGTCGCTACTGCGGGCAGCTGGAGCCAGAGCCAGCCTCCGCCCAGGAATGCGGCCGAGGATGACACGAACTCCCTACGTGTGGATTCGGGCATGGAACACAGGGAGTGAAATTGGAAGGGACTTCGCGGGCCCCCATAGTCTGCACGCTGCCGCGCCGGTCGGCAAGGCTGCCGTGGCGGCGCGGCGGTGCGCTCAGTTGTTTGCCGCCGTCGTGTCCGCGGCGGGAAGGTTGATCCGGATCGGCTCTCGGCGCGTCTTGTCCATGAACCGCTCCCCGCGCACGATCCAGTCGGCCGCAGGCTCGCCCTTCAGGTAGTGCCCGTAGAACTGCGCCATCCGTGTCTGATAGTCCAGGTTGTTCTCCAGCTTCGACAGGCTATGGCCCTCGCCTGGATAGGACAGGAAGATGACCGGCTTCCGATTGAACCGCAGCGCGTTGTAGAACTCCATCCCCTGGTTGTACTCGACGATCTGGTCGTTCTCGCCGTGCATATACAGCAGCGGCGTGTCCATCGTGCGCACGCCCGAGATCGGCGACTGCTCCCAATACATGTCGAAGTCGTCGTACGGATTCGAGCCGTAGCGCCCCTGGCCGTAGATATCGTACTGGTGATTGTTCTGACCGGAACCGCGGAACAGGATGTTGAACTCGTTGACCAGGTTGATCGGTGCCGCTCCGGCCACGATCGCTGCGAACACGCTCGAGCGCGTGGCGATGTAGGAGGCCCCGCCGCCGCTGTAGCTGTGACCGTGCAGACCGATGCGGTCGGGATCGGCGTACCCCAGCTCGACCACCTTCGCGATCGCCGCTTCCACGCATTCCAGCATGTCGCTGTGCGAGCTCCCGCCGCGGAAGTGGATGTCGGGCTGCATGACGAGGTATCCCTCACTGACATAACCGGCGAATTGCGGCCCCGATGAGAAGCGCGGCATGGGATACACGTGCAGGTTCTGCGAATACTTCTCGTAGAAGTTTACCAGCATCGGCAGGCGCTGACCCGGCTGATAGCTGTCAGGAATGGCGAGCGTGCCCTGGAGCCGCACGCCGTCGCGATTCGTGTAGTCGAACAGGATCCGGCGTCCCCATGCGTACTCAGCCTGCTGCGGATTCGCATCCGTCACCCGTACCTGCTGCGTGAAGTCCGTACGCGCCGCGCGCAGGTCCGGGAACTCGTTCCAGCTCTGCCTCGTGAACAGCAGGCGATCGGCATTGCGCGCCTTCTGTATGCCGCCAAACGTATTGTCCGTGAGTACCAGCTCGCGCATGCGCCGGTCCCGCAGCTCGAAGTAGCCCGCCTGCTTGGTCCATTGCCCGTGCGCCGCCAGCAGCAGCGGCTTCGTCAGGTCAATGAAGCGCTCGTCCGGGTCGAGCTGCACGTGCCGCAGACGAACCTCGCGCTCCTCACCGACTCCGTTCGTCAGGTTCCGCGGCGCGCTGCCGTCGAGCGGCACGAGCCATAGGTCGTAGCGATGCGTGAGCACGATGTGGCGGCCATCCTTCGTCCAGCCCGTGATGCCGTATGGCGGCGGCGTGCTCAGGTAGTCCCACTCGGCGTTGACGAAGCTGACCGGTGTGTTCGCCGTGAGATTGACATGCCGTCCCGCTCCCAGTTCGTACGACCAGACGTGGCCGCCCTTCCAGTAGACATACCGGCTGCCATCGGGCGACATCCCGTACGTCCGCATCTGCGCTTCCATGATCGGCGTGCGCGCCCCCGTATTGACGTCGATGCGGAAGTAGTCCGCACGGGACTCCTCCCAGTCGCTCACGTACGCACGGTCGTCCCAGGCCACCGCCCAGCGCCCGTCGCTGCCCAGCGTGATGCCCCGCAGCGTCGAATCCTGCAGCATTACCATGCGTCCGGATGACACGTGCAGCACCGCCCGGTCCGCACGGTTGCGGTCGCTCTCGATCTGCTTCTCCTGCACGGTCTGGATGCGGTCGTCATTCCAGTGGAACACGTTTACGTCCGACGCCATCTCCCACCCTTCCGGGCTCTTGACCTTCGGCTCCTGCGCTCTGACGCCGAAGAAAACGCGATCACCCGTGTCGTTCCACTGGAGCGCTGCCTTGTCGCTGATCACATGACCTGCCGGCACACCTGTCGCACCTGCCGGGACTGCTCCGGCATCAGGTCCCGGCGCGATTTCGGACCGCACGCTGCTCCTCATACGGACATTCGTGAACGCGACCAGCGTGTTCGCACGATGCGCCAGGGTGTCGACATCGACCCCGCGCAGCGCCGCCAGCGCGGTACCGCTGTCCGACCACACCGCACGCGCATACTTCGCCCTTGCGTTGTCCAGCGGCAGCCGCGCACGCGTTGCCAGATCGATGACGTACAGGCCGTTGCCATCCATGTCGGCCGCATCCGTCGTGTACGCCAGCAACGTGCCCTTTTCGTTGAACGCGTGCCACGACACGCTGCCGATCAGCTCGTCGACCCCGGCGCGCACGTCCCGGACGATGAGATCCGCACCTTCGTGATCCGGCTTCGGCTCAGGCCTGTTCTTCTTCACCGCCAGATGTGCGGAGGTCTTCGCAAATGCGAAGGAGGCGACGTCGTCCCATCCGACCTTTGCTCCCGTCTCCAGGTTCATGAGTTCCACCCTGCGCGGAACCGGCTTCTTGTCTTTCTCGAGCTTGTCGATCTCCGCGATCGGCAGTGCAACGTTGTAGGCGACCCACTGGCCGTTCTCGGAGAACTCCGGCCGTGACGCCCGCTCTACCACGTGCTCGCGGCCGCTGTCGATGTGCCGGACTCGTAGTTCATCGTCATGCCGCACCTGCGTGAACGTCCACGCCGCCCACTGCCCGTCCGTCGACAGTGCCGGCAACGCGATCGATCTCCAGCGCGCGAAATCGGCAATCGGCAACGCACGTCTCGCCGGAACGACCGGCTGTGACGCCGTGTGCGTCAGCTCGACGCTCGGAGTCTGCTGCGCAGCAGCCGGAGCGCCGAGCAGGGCCAGGATCAGGAACGGCGCGATGAGCACGCCAGCATACTGTCCAGACCCTGCGTCGTTCATTGTCACTCGAGCGCTGTTCAATACGCTCAGCCTCATCATGATGACACTCCTCAAAAGCTCGATCCCATGAACACCGCGTTCGCGAACAACGGCAGCAGTCCTCGCCACAGGTCGCGGAAGTTCGGCTCACCCGCGAAACCGATCACGCGTCCGCGTCCCACCCGTTCCGTCCATATGTACGGAGTCTCCGCCACACGCCCGGGCGCCTCCGGCCACAGATAACCTGCGACGCGCAGCCCGGGCTCCGGCGCCAGCCGGACGACCACCTCACCGGGCCTGACATTCTCCGGAGCGACGAGTGCACGGGAGGAGAACAGGAGCACCGGCAGATCGCGGGGCCGTACGCCGGCCATGATCGGCGAGAGGGTGTCGCCCACGGCGTTCACGAATGCGCCGGGAACGGCGACGGACACCTGGAAGCCGTCACCGCCCTCACGTACCGTGTCGCGGAGCACGCGGAGCCGGGCGAGGTCGAGCGACTCGCTTGCAAGCCATTCGGTAGCTGCGTCGATAGTGATCAACAGTCCGCCGGCCCTCACCCATTGCGCAACCCGCTCGCGACCGCTCTCACCGAGCGCGCCATTCATCGCCCCGGCAGAGACGGACGGCACGATGAGCACGCTGAAGTCATCGAGTGCTGCGCCGGTCACGGCACTGACATCGAGCTGGGTGGTCGGGTAGCCGATCCGCTGATCGAATGCGTACCACGCGTAGCCGAAGGACTGGCCGCTCACGGGTGCGCCGCCGAGCAGCGCGATGCGCGGAAACCCGAGCGGAAATACACTGTTGCTGCCGAGGTCCGTGCCCGCGTCGGCACGCGCTGACGCGAGCGGCGCCACAGCCGCGCCGGCCGCGGTCGCATGCGTGCGCATGCGCTCGTGCACATCCGGCCGGTTACCCGCTGCGCGAACTATAAAGCCGCCATCCGGGAATTCGAAGCGGCCGGCGCGGAAGCCGCGCGGCGCGTACCACACGCGCACGCTGTCTCTCATCAATGACGCGAGGAGGCGGATGGACGACTCGCTTCCGGCTGCGAACGCATATCCGTAACGCGCCTCGGGCGGCGCAGCAGGCCGCATGGCACCGAGCGATGCCGGCGTGACTGGTTCGACCGGACCGACAGCCCCGGCACTGCCCCATGCCCGCACGTTGAACGTGAACGGCAGCGAGAATGCCGTGAGATCATAGAAGCGATTGCCGAGCCCGCTCCTGCGCCGCTCCATCTCCTCGGCGATGAACGTCGAATCGAGCGGTGCATCCGGCTCCAGCAGGACGCGCGCGAGCCGGCCCATCGGCTGCGCCAGATCCACCACGTACGAGCCTGCCGCAGCGCTCACGTTCACACCGCGGCCATCGCCGCCGTAGAGAATGGCGCCGCGCACCGCAGAACTCGACGTCAGCCGGCCGACTTCGATGCCGTTGTGCAGAAGTTTCTGCGCGAGCGAGTCGGCGCGGCCGTGCATGTCACGCTCGAGCACAACCGTCCGCAGCGGCGATCGGGTACCCTCCGTGATCGCCGTCTGCCTGTATGCCAGATAATCGCGTACCCGTCGGTCGCGGCGCAGTGCGGTGCCCAGTGTCGTCGCCCAGGCAGCGGTATAGTGCTGGCGCGCCGCCTGCTCGAGCGTGAGCACCGTGCCATCCGTGCGTTCGATCGCGCCGCCCCGGCTCGATGCCTGCTCGAACGTCATGCCGACCGCACCCGTATACAGCGGCCAGGAGCTGCCATACCCCGGATAGAACTCATCGTAGCCCTCGCGCCGGAAAAACGACCAGCCCTCCCGATCGAAAGCCGTGATGATGTCGTCCGCATAGATGTCCCACCAGTCGAGGATGTTGTCATGAACGAGCTGGTTGATGGGCTCCATTGCCGGCGGGAAGAAGTACGTCGAGTTGGAACCCATCTCATGCAGGTCGACCGCCACATGCGGCCACCACTCCAGCATCGACTGCACACGACCGCGCGTCTCCGGATGCGACTGCGCATACCAGTCCCGGTTGAGGTCGAAGTAGTAGTGGCTCGTGCGCGGGCCCGGCCACGTCCCGGAATGGATCATTGCGGATGGATGCGTCGGCACACCCCACGCCGACCGCATGCGCATCACGTCCTGCGCATGCCGCTCGTGGCCGTCCGGGTTCTGCACCGGATCGATGAGCACCACCGTGCTGTCCAGCACGAGGCGCGTCTGCTCGTCCTGTCCGGCGGCGAGCTGGTACATCATCGCGATCGCCGCCTCGACGCCGGACGCCTCCGGTCCATGCACCGTATACCCGAGCCATACGATCGACGGCAGGCGTGAGACCGCAGCATCCAGATCGGCCTGCGTTGCCCCGCGAGGATCCGCTATGCGCCGCGCGTCCGCTCGGATCTGGGACATCCGCTGGTGGTTCGTCGTGCTGGTCAGCGTCACCAGCATCACTTCCCTGCCTTCGAAGCTGTGCGCCACGGTATCGAGCCGTACGCGCCCACTCGTGGCCGCGAGCTGGTCCAGGTAGCGCATCAGCAGGTGGTGCGGCGTGAAACGCTGGCCCACCTCATATCCGAGGATGGACTCCGGAGTCGGTACGGCCGGGTCGTACGTCCCGCCGGGAACGAGCGCATGCTGAGCTTGTGCGGGACTGGATGCCAGCAGGGCCGCGGCGGCCAGAACGATATGTCGGCGCAGTGAGATCATGAGTCCTTCAAGAACGGTCAAAGGGGTCCATGCGCAGCGTGACCCGGGCGACGCGACACCTGCACACGCACGGCAATGTGGCGCACACCCGAAGGCCGGGGCAAGTCGGTCGGGGCCAACCGCCACGAAACGCTTTCGGCCGTACTGCGTACGGGCATACATTGGGTGCGCCTCTCACCGAAGTGAAACTCTCACCGCCGGCACCATGACAATTATCGAGACGACGCAGCTCACGAAACGCTACGGCCGCAGGACTCTGGCGGTCGACGGCATCTCGTTCCGTGTCGAGCGGGGTCAGGTCTTCGGCTTCCTCGGACCCAACGGCAGCGGGAAGACGACGACGATCGGCATGCTCCTCGATATCATCAATCCGACGTCCGGCGATATCAGACTGTTCGATCAGCACGGCCGCGCTGAACTGCACCTTGCCCGGCGGCGGATCGGTGCGACCCTCGAGACGCCCAACTTCTATCCCTACCTGAGCGGGCTCGAGAATCTGCGCGTCGTCGCCCACATCAAGGAGATCCCGGAGTCGCGGATCGGTCCCGCCCTCGATGCCGTCAGCCTCGCCGGCCGGCAGAGGGATCAGTTCCGGAAGTACTCGCTCGGTATGAAGCAGCGGCTGGCGATCGCCGGTGCGATGATAGGTGATCCGGAGCTGGTCATTCTCGACGAGCCCGCCAACGGTCTGGATCCCGAAGGCATGCGTGAGATCCGCGACATCATCAGGGGCATGGCGGACAACGGCCGTACGATCTTCGTATCGAGTCATTTACTGAACGAGGTCGAACGCACGTGCACGCACGTCGCGATCATCAAGAATGGCCGCATCGTGCATCAGGGTAGTATTGCGGAGCTGACTGCACGCCATGCACTCGCGCTGGTACGGGCACCGGACACCGCTGCGCTGATCGCCGCCGCCCGCTCGTATCCCGCTGCGGTGAACGTACATCAGGAGGGCGATGATGTTCTCGTTGAGCTCCAGGACGACGACCTCGCCGCCCTGAATCAGTTCCTGGGTTCGCGCGGCGTGTATCTCACCTTTCTCGCACCCCGCAATGTCTCGCTCGAGGATGTATTCATGGAGCTCACCACTGATGCCGTCACGACGACCGGGGCGAGCGCATGAGCATTGCGAAACTGGCATCGATCGAACTGATCAAGACGCGCAAGCGGTTCGGCGTGTGGATGGCACTGCTCTTTTTCTTCGGCTTCTTCGCGATCAGTCTGACGGGCGGATATCTGGAGCACCTGCGTACCGGCCTGGCGGGGACGCCGCTGCCGCAGAGCTGGCCGGGCCTCATTGATCTTGCCGGCAACCTGGGCCTGCTGGTGCTGCTGGTGATGGTCGTGCTGCTGACCGCCAGCGAAAAGACGTGGCGCACGCAGCGGCAGAACGTGATCGACGGTCTCTCCCGCACGCAGTTCTTCGCAGCGAAGCTCGTGACGATGATGGCCCTGGTGTTCATCCTGTGGATCGGCGTGCTGCTGCTCACCGGTACGTTTGGCGCACTCGAGCGTATGGGGGAAACCGCGGAACTGCCGATCGCGCGAGATGTCGACATGAAGTTGATGGGCGGGCTGCTGCTGTCACTGACCCTGGTGGGCGCGATGGGGCTGTTCTTCGGAACGGTCTCGTCCAGTTCGGGTGCCGGCCTCGCCCTCGCATTCCTGTTCCTGTTCAGCCAGGGACCGATCGGCATGCTGCTGGTGCGGGAGGGAGGCGTATGGGCGAGCACGGCGGCGTTCCTGCCGATGCAGGTGCTCCAGGCGCTGACGAATACGATGACGTTCGACCCGGAAGCATACGCCAGGTTCGCCGAAACCATGCGCCAGATGGAGGAACGAGGTCAGTCGTTCCCGATGCCGCGGCCACTCGTCGCATCGGAAGCCATCGTTGCCGCCGTGATCTACGCCACCGCACTTCTGGGTGGTGCGTGGCTGGTCATCAGGCGCAGAGACCTTTAGAAAACCGTCTCTGAGACGGCCCACCAGATCGATGTTCGACCGCCCGCGTCACCGCCGCTCACTGGAGCAGCAGAAGTAACGGGCCGCCTGCCGGAACGGCGTGTTCGACGATGCGACCATCGTGGTTCAGTCGCAGTGTCTGCACAACCGGCGGAAGCGTTATGGTGAACACCGCTTCCGGATCGCTGGCACCCTCGATCCGGATGCCGGCCGGCGTCACCATGAGGGTCGTACCTGCCGACCCCGCGACCTCGACGGTGACCTGCACGTCCGTACCCGCAGCTGCCACGATCCTACCCGCCGCACTGCCCGCCGAGATCTCGAAGACGATCGATGACCAGGGAAACGAGAGACGGAGATCCGCGCCGGTGGCGGGAGCGACAGGGGTGACTGGCGTCTCGACGACTGGCGCGGCACTGATCAGTCCGACCGATTCCGCTGCGGTGCGGACCTGATCGAGCACCCACGCGCGTACCGGCTCCACGAGGAGCACGCCGCCGAGCAGGACGGTCACAACCGCGGCTGCGCGAAGCGCCGGCGCGGGCTGACGCCACCAACTGGTGTGCGTGACAATGTCAGCCGCAGCGACGGTCGTTTCCGCGTGCGAGCCAGCACCATCTGCAATGACGGTCGGCCGGATCGCTTCGGCGCTCGCCTGCACCTCCTGTTGAGTCGGATTCATTGAATCGAGCAGCGCACTGAGTCGCCGCGTCCGCTGCTTCAGCACGTGCAGCCGATCGGCGACCGCGGGCGTGCGCGCGAGTTCCTCCTCGAGCCGCGCCCGCTCCACCGGACCCAGTTCATCATGCATGTACTGCATCAGCAGCGCATCGCTCACGGTGTCACCTCCTCCGCTCATGCTTCCTCATCCAGTGGCAGTCTCGCCGCAAGCAGCGACAGCGCCCGTGCCAGCATCGTCCCGACAGATCCTGTCGTCGTACCGACTGCTTCGGCTATCTCGCGATGCGAGAATCCCTCTTCCCGCATCAGCAGCATCATTCGCTCTCTCTCCGGCAATTCGGCGAGGGCTGCGCGCACGCGTGCACGGTCCGACTCCGCCATTGCTCCTTCTTCAGGCGATGGCAGAGGATCGGCGTGGGGCGCCCGCCCGGCCCCGGCATGCAGCAGAGCGGCGCGGCGACGGTTCGTGTTCGAACCTGCACGCACCACATTGGTCGCCACCGCGAAGAGCCACGCGCGCGGGTTCTCATCGCGCGGCGGTTTCGCTACCAGCCTCGTGAAGGCCTCCTGAGCAGCATCGTGTGCTGCATCCAGGTCTCCCGTCAGCCGCATCAGGTAGCGGAGCAGGGACGCATGGTGCTGCTCGAACAGCTGTGTCGCATCCATTCAGAATGCCACGCGCAGACCTATCATCGGCATGCGTGGCAGACCGCTCTCGAACCGGTCATGCCATTCGATCGTCGAGCCGTCCCGCCCCTGCACCCGCCGGATCGGTGCACTTCCCGCATACGTGCTCGCGTTATCCCGCCCAAACACGTTGCGCACCTGAAGGTACGCGCTCAACTCGACCGGGCCCGCCGCCTGCGACCACTGCACGGACACGTCCGCAGCGCGGTGGGCGGCCGTTCGTTCCGCATTGTATATCTCGACGCTCGACCCGTTCGGATTATCGCAGCCGAATCCGAACGCCGAGCAGTCGCCTGGTGCACTCGAGTACGCGCGAGTGAACGGCGCGCCCGTCATCGACGTGAACGCAACCGCCGCGCGCAGTCCGCGCCACACGCGCGCACCTGCCATTGCATCCAGCACATGCTGGCGGTCCGCCGACGACGGATAGTGTTCGTCGGCGATCTCAACCTCCGACACACCGTAT
>JAGTUV010000189.1 GCA_018224305.1 Gemmatimonadota bacterium | reverse complement strand
GCCGATGCCGTGCGTGGCGGTCACATCGCCGGTACGGGTCTGGACGTCTATGAGGAGGAGCCGCTGCCGGCGGGGCATCCGCTGCGCGCTGTGGAGCGCGCGGTGCTGACACCACATCTCGGCGCTTCGACGCAGGAGGCGCAGCACAATGTTGCCGTGGAGATCGCGGAGGCGGTACGCGCGGCGCTCTCCGAGGGCGATCACACGCGCGCGGTCAATGCTCCTGCGATCGGCGGTGAGGAGATGCGCCGGCTGCGTCCGATGCTCGAGTTGTGCGAACGGCTCGGACGCATCGCGGTGGCGTTGTGCGACGGCGCGCCGAACCGCGTGACCGTGCGTTACTCCGGCCCGCACGACGGGGCGCTCCGACCCATTGCGTCGGCCGTCGTCGCCGGCACACTGCGCCGCGTCGTCGGCCGTGGGGGTGTCAACATGGTGAACGCCCTGCACATCGCGGAGACGCGCGGCCTCGTCGTCGAGCGCAGCCGCGTCGGCGCACACGGGCCGTACGAGGAGTTCGTGGAAGTGCGAATGAACGGCGAGCACGGCGAGTCGCGCGTGGCGGGCGCAGTCGTGGCGGGGCGCCATCCGCGGATCGTCCGGATCGATCGGTACCGCATCGTCGTGCGCGCCCGCGGTGCACTCGTCATCATCCGCAACCGCGATGTGCCCGGCGTGATCGGCCGTGTCGGCACGCTGCTGGGTGGCGCCGGCGTCAATATCGCCGAGTACCATCAGGCGCGCGGGCAGGAGGGCGAGGATGCGCTGGCGGCGATCAGTACGGACGGCTGGCTGAACGACGCACTGCTGGCGGAACTGTCCGCACTGCCGGACGTGATGGACGTCCGGCAGGTCGACCTGGACTAGTGTTGTGACTCAGAAATCCTGTGGCACTAGCCGGCCGGGCGGCGAGCTCGCGCCGTCCCCTTCAGCCGCTCGGACATTCTCTTCATCATCCGGTGCATCCCGGCATTCGGTGTGATGCGGTTGCGAGGCGCCGACTGCATCCAGCCCCAGCGGATGTCGCGCGGTTCTTCGACCGTGATGAAGGCCTGCTCATCCCAGCGCTCGATCTCATCGACTACGCGCTCGATATCGCGCCGCATGCAGACGGTATAGACGACCTCGACCCGGCCGTCGCGACCCTGGCCGCCGAACTCCGTGACGCCGAAGCCGATATTGCGCAGGGCGTCGGCCATTTCGACGCCGGCATGAGTGGATACTACGCGGATGGTCGCAAAGCCGATCGCGAGGCGCTCCTCGATCAGCAATCCGACGACATTGCCGGTAGCGAAGCCGCCCGCATACCCGAGCAGATGCCAGCCGCTGTCGAGGAAGCGGATCGCGTTGCCGACTGCGAATACCCAGACGAGCACCTCGAAGAAGCCGATGATCGGTACGGCGACCTTGTAGCCGCGCACGGCGAGCAGGATGCGGACGGTCGACATCGATACATCGACGATCCGCAGCGCGAAAATGATGAGCGGGCCGTATGGCCCGGCAAAGAGCGCGTCGAGCGCTTCCATAGTTCCTCGTGAGTCAGGTCATGACAGGAGAAGGTACACGCCGGTGAGCAGAGCCGTCGCGATCAGCGACAGCAGGTGCACGCGCGCGGCCTGCCTGCGCACGGCGTCGAGCATGGTTGCGTCGCCGATCCGTTCCGGGCCGGTGTCCATGTCGCGCAGACCGCGCGACGCGAGTCCCACTCAAGTCTTCTCGCGGTACTGAACGAAGCCCAGCATGGCGCCGTAGAGCGGCAGCGCTACGAGTGCACGCACGGCTGCATGGGCGTCCGCGACGGCGAGCGCGGTGGCCAGTGCACCCGCCGCGACCAGGATGACCGCGCCCCGGAGCAGGCGGTGCCGCCGCTGTTTCGGTCCGATATTCGGGATACGCGCGTCCATGTGTGTGAGGATAGCGAAGACGCGGGGGCGGCACCACACTGGCCGCGGGCCGGAATCCGTGGTAGGCTTCGCATACCAACTGGCGAAGGACCATGACGACAATTGTTCCGAAGATCGCAGTCGAGCACGAGCTGGGACTCGTATTGACCGGCGGCGGCGCCCGCGGTGCATATCAGGTGGGCGTGCTGAACTGGATCGCACGCAATTATCCCGATATCGAGATGCCGATCCTGACGGGTGTCTCGGCGGGTGCGGTGAACACGGCCAAGCTGGCTGCGACCCCCGGCACGTTTGCGCAGGCCTGCGCGGAGCTGGATACGCTGTGGCGCAGCCTGACGGTCGAGCAGGTGTTCCGGTCGGACGTGCTGTCGCTCGGGCGCAGCGCAATCGGTTGGGGGCTCCGGCTGATTTCTGGCGGAGCGAAAGGATCGCCGCGCGTGCGGGGATTCCTCGATACTGAGCCGCTCCGCAAGCTTTTGTACGAGACGCTGGCGCCGGTGAACCACGAGATCACGGGGATCGACTACAATCTCGCACGGGGCAGGCTGAAGGCGGTGGCGATCATCACGACGTCGTACACCACGGGCCAGACGGTGGTGTTCATGAAGGGGAAGGGCATCGAGCCGTGGGAGCGACCGCAGCGGCGCACGGTGCTTGGGCCGATTACGGTCGATACGATCATGGCGTCGGCCGCGCTGCCCATCTTCTTTCCCGCGGTGAAGCTCGGCAACGAGTGGTACGGTGACGGGGGCATCCGTCTGGCCGCTCCGCTCTCGCCCGCTCTGCACCTCGGTGCGAACCGCATCCTCGCCATATCGACGCGCTACGACCGCTCGATGGCAGAGGCGAAGCGCGCGGGGATCGACGGCTACCCGCCCCCTGCGCAAATGCTCGGACTGCTGCTGAATGCGGTGTTTCTCGATCTCATCGACCAGGACGCGGTACGCCTGGAACGGCTCAATCTGCTGCTGGACAAGCTGCCGCCGGAGAAACGCGAAGGCATGCGCCCGGTGCGGTTCATGAAGGTGCGCCCTTCACAGGATCTGGGTGCACTGGCGGCGAAGTTCGAGCCGCAGCTGCCGCGTGCGTTCCGCTTCATGACACGCGGGCTCGGCACGCGGGAACAGCGCAGCCCCGACGTCCTCGCGATGCTGATGTTCCAGCCGGACTACCTGGGCGAGCTGATCGACATGGGAGAACGGGATGCGGAACGGATAGCGGATGACCTGGAAGCATTCTTCGAGGATCGTCCCGACGGACATACCGAACACCCTGCGATCGATGCTGCGCATCTGGAGTAGCTGCCGTACTCCGTGAACGTCGCGCTCAGTGCATGCCGTACTTCCGCAGCACCTCGACCACACGGTCAATCGGCAGTGCCTCGACGATCCGGCTGCCGTACGAGGTTGTGACCGCCTTCAGCATCGAGTTGTAGATGGCCTCTTCGGTCGCTTCCGCGACCGCCTGGAAGAGTGGCGTTAGCGCGTCGTTCGACAGCTCAGTGACCTGCTGTGCGGACTGGCCGGACCTGCGTCGCACGGACTCGGCCGTCGAGAACGCGATGATGTAATCGCCGGAGCCGTTGCTCATGGTGGAGCCGGTGCGGGCGAGGCCGAACAGTGAGCGGTTTGCGAGCCGCTCGAGGTGGTGGGAACCGAGCGGCGCGTCCGTCGCGATGACGATCATGATGCTGCCGTCCGGCGATGGGTCGGGACTCTCGACGACCTGCCGGAAGGAATACTGCCCGAGCTCGCGGCCGATCGGCGCACCGGCGATGGTCAGGATCCCGCCATAATTGGACTGGACGATCACGCCGACCGTGTACCCGCCATACTGCGCGGGCAGCACCCGCGACGACGTGCCGATCCCTCCCTTCCAGCCGAACGCTACGGTGCCCGCACCTGCGCCGACCGCGCCTTCCTCGATCGTGCCGCCGGCCGCACTCTCGAGGGCGGCGACGACGTGTGCGGGGGTGATCGGCCGGGCGCGGATGTCGTTGAGTGCGCCGTCGTTCGTCTCGCCGACTACAGGGTTGATCGAGCGGACGTTCTCCATGCCGGGCCGTGCGATCAGCCAGTCGACCATCGCGTCGGCAGCGCGCCAGACGCACAGCGTGCACGTCAGCAGGATGGGTGTCTCCAGCTCGCCGAGCTCGCGCACCTGGGTCACGCCGAGCAGTTTGCCGAAGCCGTTGCCGACGACGATCGCGGCAGGGACGCGGTCACGGAACCAGTCGTCGCCCGGCGGCAGGATCGCGGTGACGCCGGTGTTGCCGGACGCACCGCGCACGGTGGCGTGGCCGACGCGCACGCCGGCGACGTCCGTAATCGCGTTGGCGGCGCCCGTGCCGAACACGCCGACCCTCACGCCAATGTCGCGCGCACGGGGACGGGCGTCCTGCGCCGTCAGGACCGGGGCGCACAGCACGGTGAACAGCGCGGCGAGCAGGGCGCCGCGAACGGGTCGCAGGTCGATCATGGTGATCCTCTGGTATCGTCGGCGGAGTCGGACGCGCGGTCGGGCACGGATGCGGCGAGGCGGCGGAGCGTTGCGGCCATGTGCGGGATCGGGACGCCGGTCGGACATACGCCCGCGCATTCGTCGCAGTCCGCGCACGGCGACATATCGGCTGCGACGATCGGCGCGCGATCGATGGAGCGCGATGGTCCCGCAACAAATGTCCACGCCTCGTCCCAGGCACTCGCGGGCGCCGCGCGCACGTCCGGACAGGCGAGCGAGCACAGGCCGCAGTGGATGCACTGCATGTACGATGTCATCGCGTCCCGCTCTGCCGGTTCGAGCGGTACATAGCCCTCAGGCAGCACGGCATCGCGGAAGCGCTGAGCGCCCGCGCCACGTCCCATGGCGCGCGCCGGCATCTGGACGACGACGTGCCGGCCGAAATTCCAGGCGAGGTTCATCCACGCGACTGCCTTGCGGATGGCCATGTGCTGCTACCGCTCCGTGCCCGAGGCGTGGGTGGCGGCGCGCTCGCCGGCGGTCCAGCCGTCGCGTGTCGCGGTGCCGAGGCCGAGCGCGGCCGTTTCCGTGCCCGCACGAACGGCGCCGGCCACGAAGACATTGGCCACGAACACGTCGCCGCCGGGGTTGAGCGGGCGGCCATCGCGGTCCACGCGAACGCCGGCCGACAGCACGGGCTGCGCCTCCGAGCGAACCGGGTCGGTCAGCACCAGCGCCGCGCCGGGGTCGTCGATGGTGCGCGCGAACCGTTCGAGGGCCACGTCACAGCCGAGTGCGGGCTCCTCGAACTCCGCGTCCGCGGTGATGCCGCCGCCAATGTACTTGCCGGTAGCCAGGATGTAGCAACCGGCGGCCGTCACGGTCGGGCCGAGCGCCGAGCCGCCGTTCGACGCCCGGGCGATGCCTGCCGCAATGGTGACACTGCGCACAGTGCGCTCCTGTACGTCGGCGGCAATCACGCGTCCCGCGATCATCCGGACACCGGCATCGGCCATGACCCGCTGGAGCGCACGGTCGAGGCGCCAGCCCGGTACCGACGGCAGCGACCCCAGTGCCTCGCCTGCAGGCACGCCGACCCTGTCCGTGAGCGCGGCCAGGACGCGCGCAGGGTCGTCCAGGCCGAGAACAGCGGGCAGGATCACGCGATCGGGGCGCCGCTCGCGCACCACCCCGGTCAAGGCGCGGGGCAGGAGGTCCGGGTCGCGGTCGAGGTGAGCCGCGAGTGACACGGGGGACCAGCCGGCGGCGGGAGTCGCGTCGAGCGTCACGGTGACGGACTCGAGAGCTTCAGGGAGCCCCGCCGCGTCGGACCACAGCGCGGCGAGCGCAGCGGCACGAAAACCGGGGAGCCCGGCAATTCCGCACACCATGACCGACGCCGCGTCGTGAGTTAGTGACGCCGCAGCGTGAGACGGCGGTGCAATGGCACACGGGACGACGGTGCCGTCCGGGTGCGGGAGCGGACCCTGACATCCGGTCAACTCGTGACCTGCACCAGCGAGGGCGTCAACGAGCGACGACGGCGGCGCATCGTGCCAGCCGCCGGCCATGAGCGCAGTGGCACCGGGACCGCTGCGCACGAGCGCCACGCGCGCACCCGCGCGGGTTGCAGACAGAGCGGCAGCCACGCCGGCCGCGCCGCCACCGATCACCACGACATCAAATCTTTCCACACGGGAAGTGTACGGGCCGCCGCCCCATCGCGCACCCTCCGTGATCGGCGGCTTGACCGGCCGTGGGGGCGTCGATACCATTCGTCGCTGGAAATTCGAACCCCGCATAACGCGGATCGCTCGCAGTCACCGAGAGATAGAACAGAATGTCCGTTCCCAGGGCTGCCGCACGCCGTACGTGCGCCCGGCGGTCGACGCGCAGCCTTGTGCCGTCGCTCGCCCTCCTGATCTCGAGTCTCGCCCTCGCCGGCTGCGAAGCCGGTGGCGCGTATCCGCAGACCACGTTCCGGCCGGTCTCCGAGTATGGGCGCATACTGAACGATACGTTCTACAATACGTTCAACTGGACGATGGGCATCATGGTCATCGTCATCGCGCTCATCCTGTTCGCGGCGTTCCGCTTCCGCGAGCGGCCGGACTCGCCGGACCCCGAACAGATCCACGGCAACACCATCCTCGAGATCGGGTGGACGATCGTGCCGGCGATCATTGTCGTGTTCATAGCCATTCCGGCGATCAGGGGGATCTTCGACACGCAGCGTGAGCCGCCGGCGGACGCACTGGTCGTGGAGGTGATCGGTCACCAGTGGTGGTGGGAGTTCCGCTACCCGGAGTATGACATCGTCACGGCGAACGAGATGTGGGTGCCGGTGGACCGGCCGGTCTCGCTGGCCATGCGTTCTGCGGACGTGATCCACAGCTTCTGGATCCCGCGGATCGGTGGCAAGCGCGACGTGAACCCGCTGCCGCGCCGGCGTGAGGGCGTGGCGCCGAAGCACGACAACTACCTGCTGTTCACAGTAGAGGAGCCCGGCCAGTACCTCGGCCAGTGTGCGGAGTATTGCGGCGAGGCGCACGCGATCATGCGGATGACGGTGGTCGCCACCGAGCCGGACGAGTTCGACCGGTGGGTCGTGAACATGCGCGAGGGCGGCCCGCAGACAACG
>JAGTUV010000188.1 GCA_018224305.1 Gemmatimonadota bacterium | reverse complement strand
TCGTCGCATCCGTAGACCTCCGCGACCCCTCGCAGCTGCGAGTTCGAGCCGAAGACGAGGTCGACGGCGGTGGCCGTCCACCTGACCTCACCGGTCGCGGTATCGCGACCTTCGTACACGCCCTCAGCATCGGATTCCGACCACTGCGTACCCGTGGCGAGCAGGTTCACGAAGAAGTCGCTGGTCAGCGTTCCGGGGCGGTGCGTGAAGACACCGTGCGGCGATCCATCGTAGTTGGCGTTCAGCGCCCGCATGCCGCCGATGAGCACCGTCATCTCGGGAGCGGTCAGCGTCAGCATGTTGGCGCGGTCCAGCAGCAGCGTCTCCGGCGACAGCCGCGCTCCGGCCCGGACATAGTTGCGAAAGCCGTCCGCCCTCGGCTCGAGCACGGCGAAGGACTCCACGTCCGTCTGTTCGGCCGAGGCGTCCGTGCGTCCCGGCGCGAACGGGACCGTGACGTCCTGCCCCGCGCTGCGCGCCGCCTGCTCGACAGCCGCACATCCGCCCAGGACAATCAGATCGGCCAGCGAGATCTGCCTGCCACCGGATCCTGACCCGTTGAACTCCTGCCGGATGCCGTCGAGTGTCCGGAGCACCTCCGCCAGCCCGGCCGGGTTGTTGACCGCCCAGTCCTTCTGCGGCGCCAGGCGGATACGGCCGCCGTTCGCACCGCCGCGATTGTCGGTGCCGCGGAAGCTGGCCGCAGCCCCCCAGGCCGCACACACCAGCTGCGGGATGGACAGGCCCGACGCGAGGATCTTCTGCTTCAGGGCGGCGATGTCCCCGTCATCGACGAGCTCGTGATCGACCGCCGGGACGGGATCCTGCCACAGCTGCGGCTCCGGAACCCACGGGCCGAGATAGCGCGCGACGGGCCCCATGTCGCGATGCAGCAACTTGTACCACGCCTTCGCGAACGCATCCGCGAACTGGTCCGGGTTCTCGTGGAACCGGCGCGAGATGCGCTCGTAGGCCGGGTCCACAGCCAGTGCGATGTCCGTGGTCGCCATCATCGGGGCGTGACGGACCGACGGGTCGTGCGCGTCCGGCACGATGTCCGCGCCCGCGCCGTCCTTCGGCTTCCACTGCTTCGCGCCGGCCGGGCTTTCTGTCAGCTCCCATTCAAAGCCGAACAGCGTCTCGTAGAAGCTGTTGTCCCACTGGATCGGAGTGGGCGTCCACGCGCCTTCGAGTCCGCTCGTGATCGTGTCCTTCCCCATGCCGCTGCCATGCGAACTCTTCCAGCCGAGACCCATCGCATGGACGGGGCAGCCCTCCGGCTCCGTACCGACGAGGGCGGGGTCGCCGGCACCGTGCGTCTTGCCGAACGTGTGACCGCCGGCAATCAGCGCCACCGTCTCCTCGTCGTTCATCGCCATGCGGGCAAACGTGTCGCGGATGTCGCGCGCGGCCGCCTTCGGATCCGGCCGGCCGCTGGGGCCCTCCGGGTTCACGTAAATGAGGCCCATCTGCACGGCGCCGAACGGCTCGCCCAGCTCACGGTCGCCACTGTAGCGTTCATCGCCCAGCCACGTGTCCTCGGGACCCCAGAAGATGTCCTCCGGCTCCCAGATGTCGTCCCGGCCGAAGCCGAAGCCGAACGTCCTGAAGCCCATCGACTCGAGGGCGCAGTTCCCCGCGAACACCAGCAGGTCGGCCCACGAGATCTTCCGGCCATACTTCTGCTTGACCGGCCAGAGCAGCCGCCGCGCCTTGTCCAGATTCGCGTTGTCCGGCCAGCTGTTGAGCGGGGCGAAGCGCTGGGAGCCGTCCCCGCCGCCGCCACGCCCGTCGTGGATGCGGTACGTGCCCGCCGCGTGCCAGCTCAGCCGGATGAAGAGCGGACCGTAGTGGCCATAATCGGCCGGCCACCAGTCCTGCGATGTCGTCATCACTTCGAAGATGTCCTGCTTCAGCGCTTCGACGTCCAGCTTTGCGAACTCCGCCGCGTAGTCGTAGTCCGCCTCCATCGGGTTGGACCTGGACGAGTGCTGGTGCAGCACCGAGAGATCGAGCTGGTTCGGCCACCAGTCCCGGTTCGTCCGAGGCCGCGTCGTTTTCGGCTCCGGTGACGGAATCGCCGGGTTCTCGCTTTCGCTGGTACTCGCAGTCGCCTGCTTGTCGTGTACGCCATTGCGCTCAGTCACGTCTCTCCTCTTTTCGTTGGGTCTGTCCTGTGCCCGCTACCCTGGTCCTCGTGCCTTTGCGCCGCCTCGATACACCCGGGGCAACGGCCCCAGTAGATGACCTCGGCTTCGTCGATGTCGTAGCCCGACGAGTCGCCCGCCGTGAGACACGGCGCATAGCCGACCGCGCAGTCCACGTCCATCATCCGGTCGCACGTCCGGCAGATCACATGATGATGATTGTCCCCGACCCGCCTCTCGTAGCGGGCTGGCGCTCCCCCCGGCTGGATGCGCCGGATCAGGCCCCTGTCCGTGAACGCCGCCAGCGCATCGTAGACGGCCTGTCGCGATATGGCGCCCATCTCCCCCCGAACGACCTGGCAGATCTCGTCGGTCGTGCCGTGCGGTCGCGCCGCCACGGCCCGCAACACGGCCTTTCGCTGGGCCGTGACCTGCAGACCGTGCCGGCGCAGGAGCGCGTTGTCTTCGGCGGATAACTCCCTGGTCACGGCGGGATCATAGCTCCGATTCTGGAATCAGTCCAGCACTGACGCGCCGAAGTTGTGGTGTCCGTGCCTACCCGAATTCAGGCATTTCCGGACTGCGCCCGCGTGCCTCGTTGTGCAGGCTCAGGGGCCGATACATCAGGATCACGCTCACGCCTCTACGGGACAGCTGAACATGAAGCGCCTCGCATACGGTCTGACGTTCATGCTGGTCTTCACTCCCGCCATCGCGGCGCAGGATGCCACGACCCGGCTGTACGGCGATTTCAGGTATTCGTACAATCGCGCGGACGCCGGAGACTCATCGCACTGGGCCGGCGCCAACAATGCCACGCGGCTCGGCGTGCGAGCCGATCTCGCGGGGAGGTCATTCACCGTTTTCGCCGATCTCCAGGTGGGGGTCAGCGTGGAGGGTGAGGCGGGCGGCGGCGCATTCACACAGCGATATTATCTTGCCGGAATACGCGGAGCGGCGGGCACCCTGACGGTCGGTCGCCATTCCACTCCTTACAAGCTGGCCGGGCTGCGGCTCGACCCCTTTTACGACACCTCGACGCTGAGCGCCGGCGGTGCCGCGCCCTCGGCCGGCCTGTTTGCCGGGGCGAGTTACGGGCTCTCGATCCTCACCAACGGCTGGGCCGACCGGACGATCGCGTATGCATCGCCGGCTTTCGGCGGGTTCACGGTCAATGCCGCCGCCTACCTGGATACGGAATCGGACCACGATTACGGACTCGGACTCGGATACCAGGGGGCTGGTTTCCAGGCGGGAGTGCAGTATCACCAGGTGGGCGGCGGCCGTACCTGGGTGCAAACGGCCGGGGTCGGAGATGCGCTACGGGGCCATGCCTCCTACGAGCGGGACGCGTGGGCGGTTGGCGGGTCCTTCGAGCGTATTCATGCGGCCGGCGGCGGCAGCCAGAACCTCATGTACGCGGCAGCCACATTCGACGCCACCACGGCACTGATGCTCGCTGCCGCCGTGGGCCACGTCGAAGCGGGACCGGTCCAGCCGGTCACCGGGACGGGCTTCCATGCCGGCGTGTTCTATACCCTCTACCCCCAGGCCCGGCTGCACGCTCTCTATTCGAGACTTCCCCCGGACCTGGGTCCGGATCGCGGCAACCTGGCGCTGGGCCTGACGTACCACTTCGCGCTGAGTTCGCCTTGATGGCGGCGCCGCCGCTTGCAGACTTTCGCCCGGGAACGTATATAATGGCGCACCCCTGCCGGTGGGGTGGTCTTCCACTGCGTCTCCCAACCACGTCATGTCCATGCATTCATCGAGTTCCAGCCACGCCGGATCCGGGAAGGACATGGTCGGCCCCTTCTTCACGGCAGTTCGCGGTCTCGGGTACGTCATGCTGCTCCTCATCCTGTTGAGCATCATGTATGCGGGCTGGATCGCGATCGTGAACTGGGGCCACATCAGCGTCTGAACAAGCGCCCGGACCTCAATCCCCCGGGCTGACCGGTTCCACCTGAACCCTGCTGCTGCCATGACGAAGCGCCACACGCGGCTGTTCTTCATTGGAGGCACCCTCCTGTTCGCCGCGATCTTCGTGGGGTTGACGATCGACAGCCACCGCCAGTTCGGCGAACTGACGAACGCCGACATGATCACGGAGGACGTGATCGAGGGCAAGCACGTGTGGCACCGGAATAACTGCATCAACTGCCACACGCTCTTCGGCGAGGGCGCGTATTACGCACCGGACCTGACGAAGATCACGCAGCAGCGGGGCGCCGCCTACCTGACCGCGTTCCTGCGGGACCCATCGCAGTTCTACTCGGAGGAGGTGCACCGCCGGCTCATGCCGAACCCGAACCTGAACGACACCGAGATCGCACAGGTAATCGCGTTCCTGGACTGGGTGGCGAACGTGGACAACCAGGGCTGGCCGCCACGGCCGATCGTCGTGTCGAGCGGCGCCATGGCGGGATCCTACGGGGGTGACGCACCGACGGCGGGCACCACATCAGACGATCCGGTCGCCCGCGGCGAGGCGCTCTTCCGCCAGCCGGCACTGGCCTGCACCGCATGCCACGCGATACGACCGGGCGTGACACTCGCAGGTCCGAGCCTCGCCGGCATGGCAATGCGCGCTGAGGAAACGGTCGCCGACCCATCCTACACCGGTTCCGCGACCGACGCGGAAGGCTACATCCGCGAGTCGATCGTGAGCCCGAGCGTTCACCTGGTGCCGGGCGCGAACTTCTCGACCGGTCCCGGCGGCATATCGCTCATGCCCGGCGACTACGGGACACGGCTGGAAGACGAACAGATCAGCCAGCTCGTCGCCTACCTCGCAACCCTTCGCTGACCATGCGCTATCGTACGCAGTCGATCTCGTACTGGTATTTCGCCATCGCGGTCTGCCTGTTCGGCCTCCAGATGGTGTTCGGCCTCCTGGCCGTCGTGAAGTACCTGGGCCCGGACCCGCTCATCGACCTTCTGCCGTTCGATCGGGTCAAGGCCGTGCACACCAACCTCCTGATCGTCTGGGTCCTGACCGGATTCATGGGCGCGACGTACTTCGTGGTACCGGAGGAATCGCGCACGGAGATCTACAGCCCGAAGCTGGCCTTCTGGCAGCTCGGCCTCTGGGTCGTCGCCGGCCTCACGGCCGTGATCGGCTACCTGTTCGGCTGGACGGAGGGCAACAAGCTGCTCGAGCAGCCGTACATCGTGAAGCTCGCGATCGTCGTCGTCATGCTGATGTTCCTGTTCAACATCCTGATGACGATACGCAAGGCCGGCCGGTGGACGACGACCGAGGCCGTGCTCGTTGCGGGACTCGGCCTCGCGGCACTGCTCTATCTTCCCGCGCTCATCTCCTACGACAACTACACGATCAGCATCTTCTACCGCTGGTGGACCATCCACCTGTGGGTGGAAGGTGTATGGGAGATGATTCAGGCAGGGCTCCTCGCCTATCTGCTGATCCGGCTCTCCGGCGCGGACCGCGAGGTGATGGAGAAGTGGCTCTATGTGATTGTCGGACTCGTCTTCATCGCCGGTATCCTCGGCACGGCGCACCACTACTACTGGGTGGGCGTACCGCGCTACTGGCTGCCCATCGGTGGCATCTTCAGCGCGCTCGAGCCGCTGGCGCTGTTTGTCATGGTCGCGTACGCCTACACTGCCATGCGACGCTCCGGAATGTCGCATCCGAACTCGCTCGCGCTCCACTGGACGATCGGCAGCGCCGTGTTCACCGCGTTCGGCGCGGGACTGCTCGGCCTGGCTCACACGTGGCCGGCCGTCAACAAGTGGACGCACGGGACCATGATCACGCCGATGCACGGCCATTCCGCGTTCTTCGGCGCCTACGTCATGATCAACCTGGCCATTATGACATTCGCACTCCCCGCACTCACGGAGCACCGTGAAGGCGAGGACCAGAGGCTGGGCTTCGCCGCGTTCTGGCTGATGGTGGGCGGGATGTTCGGGATGACGCTGGCGTTCGGCACTGCCGGCATCACTCAGACCTACCTCGAGCGTATCATGGGACTCGGGTATATGGAGACCCAGCTGAAGATCCAGGTCCACATGCTGATGCTGACCGTGACCGGTATCCTGTTCACCATCGGAGTGGCGCTCTTCATCTACGACTTCTTCCGGAAGCGGCCCACCTTTACCGTCCACACGGACGCACCGGCTGCCGAGGAGGTGCAGCCTGTCTGAGGCGCGGGCTGCGCACAGGATCACGCCGGAGCCACCGTCCGGTAACGGGCTGAAGGAGGGCGTTCGCCGTGCGGGTGCGGAGCCGTACTACCTCCCGGTCGGTGACGAGCTTTCGATCTTCGAGGAGTGTCACCGCCGACGGCTCGCGGTCATGCTCAAGGGCCCGACCGGCTGCGGCAAGACGCGTTTCGTGGAGCACGTCGCGTGGCGGCTGGGGCGGCCGCTGGTGACCGTCTCGTGTCATGACGACCTGTCAGCCAGCGACCTGACCGGCCGCTACCTGATACGCGGTGGCGAGACGGTCTGGCAGGACGGGCCGCTCACGCTTGCCGCGCGGATCGGCGCCATCTGCTATCTGGACGAGGTGGTGGAAGCGCGGCAGGACACCGTCGTCGTGATCCATCCGCTGACGGACCACCGCCGGCTGCTGCCTGTGGACAAGACGGGAGAGCTGATCGAGGCTGCGGAAGGGTTCCAGCTGGTCGTCTCGTATAATCCGGGATACCAGCATGTGCTGAAAGATCTGAAGCCCAGCACACGGCAGCGCTTCGTCGCACTCGAATTCGACTTCCCCGCAGAGGAGCGGGAGATCGATATCGTCCAGCACGAAAGCGGTGTGGACCGGGCGATGGCGCACACGCTCGTGAAGCTGGGCGGGCGCATCCGCAACCTCAGGGACAGGGGTCTGGCGGAGGTGCCGAGCACCCGGCTGCTGGTGGCGACGGCTCGGCTGGTGGCCAGCGGCATCGCGCCGAAGACCGCCTGCCGCGTCGGTCTGGTCGCGCCGCTCTCCGATGACGCAGACCTGCTCGCGGCCATGCATGACGTTGTCGATCTGACTCTGGCCGGCTAGACGCCGTGTCGGAGCCGGAGGATGTAATCCTCGACGGAGCGCACCACGCTACGCTGTTCGTGCAGGGTCTCTGGCGACGCCGTTCAGCCGCCGCACGGCCGGACACGATCCTGCTGGTAGACGTTCGGTCCAGACTCGAGCACTTCGTGCGTGCCACGTTCGGCCTCCCGCTCGCCATCGGCGTGGCCGAGCCACCTTCCGTCCCCACCTGGTTCGAGCGTCTCGGCCGCCGCATGCCGCGCCACCTGATCGAGCGGCGCACGCTCGCCTCCACCGACGGTGTCCGGATCCGCCTGCCTCGCTCACTTCCCGCCGGTGCCGTGGGCGGCGGTGGGCTCGTCAGATATCGTCTGCTGGCGGTCGAGCTGGCGACACGTGCGGTGCGCGGTACTGCTGCGGCACTGCCCGCGGACCGGCTGGTCCTTGACCTGTTCCTGATCCGTGAAGCAGAGGCGGTCGCCGCCACGCTCGCTGCGGAGCTGCCCGGCCTGCTGGACGAGCTGAGCGCAGCGCGCTGCGAGGAGCGCGCAACGCGTCCCCGCGCGGAGTGGCTCACCCCGCGGGAGGCCGCAGTCGAAGCCGAGCTGCTGGCGGTCCTCGACCGGGAGCCGCGGCATGCCACGGCGGAGGACACCACGGCATCGCTGACGTGGGCGCAGGAGCGCGCGGAGGCCGTACGAACGCTCGGGGGTTCGTACCGGGGGCTGCCTGCCGTCGGCCTGTGGGGCCGGGTCGAGGAAGCGCCGGCCGAGCCCTCCCGTCGCTCCGCCGGTACGCCTGGTGAAGAGGAGGCCCATGCGCCGTGGCGGGTCACCCGGATGCAGAGGCGGCCGAAGGTCAGGCAGGCCGTCGAAGACGAGGATGACGACCACGTCGGCCTGTGGATGATCCAGATGGACGACCCGCAGGAGCACGTCGAGGATCCGATGGGACTTCAACGTCCCACAGACCGCGACGATGACGTCGATCCCGACGACCTCGCCGATTCGCTGTCCGAGCTTCCGGAAGCGCGGCTCGTGGCTGCGCCGGGGCGCCCGCGCGAGGTGCTCGCCAGCGACGATCCGCCGCCGTTCGGCGTCGCGGACCTCCAGCGGAGCGGCCGGCGGCCGGGGCTCCTCTATCCGGAGTGGGACTACCGCAAGGGCGCGTACGCGGAGCGCGGCGCAGTCGTACGGGAACGCACGCCGCCGCTCGGGGACCCTGCCTGGGCCGGGTCGATCCTCGTCCGCCGCGCGGCCCTGCTTGCCGAGGTGCGCCGCCGTTTCGAACGGCTTCGCCCGCGCCGCCTCCGGCTCGGACGTCAACTCGACGGCCCCGAGGTGGATCTCTCGGCGTTTGTCGCTTCGCATGCCGACCGCCGCGCCGGAATCGGTTCCGACAACCGGCTCTACGAGGCCGTCCTGCCGGCGCGCCGCGATGTCGCCATCGCGCTGCTGGTCGACGTGAGTGGCTCGACGGACAGCTGGATCATGCAGGACCTGCGGGTCGTGGACGTCGAGAAGGAAGCGCTGCTCGTGGTGTGTGATGCTCTCGAGGCGCTCGGCGATCCCTATGCCATCTTCGCGTTCTCAGGCGAGGGGCCGGAGTGCGTCACCATGCTGCCCGTCAAGTCGTTCGACGAGCGGAGCGGCCCGGTGGTGCACCGCCGGATCGCCGCACTGGAGCCCGACCGCTATACGCGCATGGGCGCCGCCATTCGTCACGCGACCGCGCTGCTGATGCGCAAGCCCGCGGGACATCGCCTGCTGCTGGTCCTCTCCGACGGCAAACCGAACGACGTCGATGTCTACGAGGGCCGGTACGGCGTCGAGGACTCCCGCCAGGCCGTAGCGGAGGCACGCCTCCAGGGCCTCCACCCCTTCTGCGTCACGGTCGACCGTCAGGCACCCGCGTACATGCCACGGATCTTCGGCGCCGGCGGCTATTCCGCGCTCCAGCATCCCGAGCACCTGCCGGCCGTGCTCGTCGACGTTCTGCGACGGCTCATTCGCCGCTGACGCTCGCATTGCCGCGCTCCGCCAGCAACATCTTGACCCGTTCTCCAGCCGCACCCAATCTTGTCGAGGCAACCTTGTCGAGGCGACGGGACACAGGTGACACGACATCCGGCCGCGCGATGAGAATCGCGTTCGCGAACTCATCGAGAATCTGGGGCGGCGCCGAAATCATTACCGCGCTGCTGCTGCGCGGTCTGCGAGCGCGCGGCCACGACGTTGCACTGCTGTGCCGGCGGTCATCGCCGTTTCTGGAACGACTCGGCTCGGAGCTGCCATGCTACGCGACGCTCGGCGGCTTCGATGCCAATCCGCGGTCGGTGCTGCTCAGCATGCGTGCGCTGCGGCGGGAGCGCGCCCAGGTGCTGGTCACGATGACGCAGAAGGAGCCGCGCACGGCGGGAATCGCTGCGCGTCTGCTGCGCATACCCGTCCTGCTGCGTCAGCCGATGGACGTCGAGTTCCGGCGTACGCTCCACCACAGGTTCTTCTACGGCATGGTGCCGACCCACTATGTGGCGAACTCGCGATCGACGCGGCGCACGATGCTCGCGTCGGCGAGGTGGCTCGAGCCCGGTGATGTCGGCGTCATCTACAACGGCATCGACGTGGACCGCTTCGCGCACGCGACTCCCGCACGCATTGACGTCCCCGCCCGCGCGCTGACGATCGGCTTTGCAGCCCGCTTCGAGGAGCGGAAGGGAATCGTGGAGTTGATGTCTGCGTGGGAGGTGGTCGTGCGCGAAGTGCCCGAGGCGCACCTGGTGCTGATCGGCGCGGGCGGTGCACTGGAGAGTGACGTGAAGGCGTGGGCCGCCGCGACGGAACGCGTACACGTCCTCGGCTTCCGCGAAGACATGCCCGACGTCCTCGCCGGTCTCGATATCTTCGTGATGCCATCACATTTCGAGGGCTTCGGCATCGCGCTCGTGGAAGCGATGGCCGCAGGCGCCGGCGTGATCGCGACGTCGGCGAGCAACCTGCCGGAGCTGGTGAAGGACGGAGTCGAAGGTATTCTCGTTCCGGTGAAGGATCCCGGGGCACTGGCTGCGGCAATCATCGATCTGTGCAGTGACGGTGTGGAACGCGAAGTGATGGCGCGCGCAGCGCGCGAACGGGCGCGACGTGACTTCTCGCTGGACCGGATGCTCGATCAATACGAAGCATTGCTTCAGGAGATCGCCACCGGCGGTACCGTGCAGCAGTGGGTGCCCCGGGAGGAGCCGCAATGAAATCATACGACCTGTCGCAGTCGCGGATGCTGCGCAGGACGGCCGGCTGGGCTGCCGGCTCCGGCATCGCACTCGGCCTCGGCATCGCGCAGCTCGTGCGTGTCGGGAATCCCGCAGCCGGCACGGCGACGATCGTGGTTTCACTGCTGGTCGGCGTGCTCGCTCTCGGCGTGCCGATCATGGCCGTGGGTCTCGTGCTGTATCAGCTGCGTGAAGCGGGCGGACAGTTGCGCGAGCTGATCAACATCCGGCCGCTTCTCGGCGACATGCCGGTACCCTTTGGCGGTTGGGCGATGGAACCGCGGCTCGGCGCACTCATCGTCGAGACGATGCAGCGGCGCCGGCCGCGCCTGATGGTGGAGTGCGGCTCGGGCTCGTCCACCATCCTCACGGCGGAAGTGCTGCGCAGGTTCGGTAGCGGGCGACTGATCTCTCTCGAGCACGAGCCCGTCTTCGCCGAAGAAACGCGTGAGCGGCTGCGCGAGCGCGGACTCGATGCATGGGCTGAAGTCATCACCGCGCCACTGGTCGACCGCGACGTCGATGGTACGACACACGTCTGGTACGATGTCGATATCAATGAGCATTTCGACGAAATCGACCTGCTCGTTGTCGACGGCCCGCCCCGTCGAGCGTCACCGCTCGCACGCTATCCCGCCGTACCGATTCTCCGAACGCATTTCGCCGATGGCTGCATCATCCTGCTGGACGATGGCAACCGCCCCGACGAACGCAGGACTGCGCGCATATGGACGAAGCTGCTCGGCGCGCGCGCGCGTCACTACACGAGCGGGAAGGGCGCGTGGATTCTCGAGCTGACCCGGGGAGGCGGCGGAGTGGCTGCAGGGGCGGAATAACGGATCGGGCGCGCACGGCCACATGATGGAAGCCTGAGCGAAGGAGCCACACGCAGTTGCTACGCGCGTCGCCGCCGCGGGCACGAACGCGTGACACCCGCGACGGCGTGATGCGCCTACGCTGAGGCCGGCGGCGCGATCTGGTAGCGCTGCGGCACCGCGATACCTTCACTGTTCTCCGCCGCGCGGTATTCGTTGTCCGCGACACCGTCGTGCAGGGGGTCGAGGAACGCGCTGACCGCCTCCGGCGATGCGGCCTCCCACAGGCACGTGGCGCGCGTGCCATCCTGCGCGGCCAGGCAGTGGTGGAGGGTCAGCTCCCGAGGCAGGTTGCCCAGAGCTTCCTGGGAGCGTGCCCAGAACGCTTCCGGCTGCTTCACGTCGTGGTGGACCAATACGAACATGGTGCCTCCAGAGTGTGGGTCGGCATGTGGCCATCCTCAGGAAGGACGGCGGTTGGGGGGG